>DATJWM010000109.1:0-6976 GCA_035501255.1 Mycobacteriales bacterium
GGGTAGGCCGGCGGTCGTGCTCGAGACGCCGTCACCAACCTCGTCGGCGGAGAACGTGCCAGCCGTCGCCGTCAGAGTCGCCGTGCTGCCGTCCCAGCTCACACCGGTGACCGTGGTCGGCGTGATTGCCTGTGAGGCGAAGTCGTGCTGGTAGGTGTAGGTCCCCGTCGCTGTTCCATCGGGCGAGCCGATGACGAGCCCGGACACATTCAGGCCTGTGGACGTGATGCCGTAGCTGTAGAACCCGGCAGCTTCGGAGCCCGGAACCGGGAACGTGAGCGCACCGGTGGCGCCGAACGGCCCACCGCTGTTCAATGCCGGATCCGGCGCCGCGGTGAGGTTGGCGACGACCTCGAAAGGCGCCACCTCTCCGGCCTGGAGGGACGTTGTGCAGTCGTACTCGTAGCTGGTGCCCGCGTTGGTGCCGGCGAGCGCCGGCGCCTGCGCCAGTGCGACGCCGGCAACGCTCGCGACGACCGCGAGCGCGCCACCTGCGGCGATCGCCCTGGCCCCTCTTGTGGCGAGCTTGGTTCTGCCTCGCATGTGTTCTCCCAAGACATAAGGAAGAAGATTTCGGCGTGCGTGTAGCACCGACTTCTTCGTCGTGTTGTGCAGAGTGTGCGCATCGTATGCCGGATCACGGTGGCGAGGGGAAGGAATCGGCGAATTAGTCCAACTCGGCTGATTCCGCCTTCACCGCGCTCCCCGGAAGAGGCCAAGACTCTCAATATTGACATCAATGTCAATTAAGCCTACGCTTCGATCATGGCCTCCGACGACATCACCATTTTCGACGCTGATAACCACCTGTACGAGACGCGCGACGCGCTCACGAAGTACCTCCCCGAGAAGTACAAGGGCGCGATCGACTATGTCGAGGTTCGCGGCCGGACCAAGATCGTGGTGCGCGGCAAGATCAGCGAGTACATCCCCAACCCGACCTTCGACGTGGTCGCCAGGCCCGGTGCGCAGGAGGAGTACTACCGCAAGGGCAACCCGCAGGGGAAGAGCCGCCGGGAGATTTACGGCGAGCCGATGCGGGCGATCCCGGCCTTCCGCGAGCCGGCCGCGCGACTGGCGCTGATGAACACCCAGGGGATCGACAAGACGCTGATGTTCCCGACCCTGGCCAGCCTGGTCGAGGAGCGGATGAAGGACGACGTCGAGATGACCCACGCGGTCATCCACGCGCTCAACGAATGGCTGCATGAGACCTGGCAGTTCAACTACGAGGATCGGATCTTCACAACGCCGGTGATCACCCTGCCGATCGTGGACAAGGCGGTCGAGGAGCTCGAGTGGTGCCTCGAGCGCGGGGCGCGGGCGATCCTGGTGCGCCCGGCTCCGGTTCCGGGGCTTCGCGGCTCCCGCTCCTTCGGATTGCCGGAGTTCGACCCGTTCTGGTCCCGCGTTCAGGATGCCGACATCCTCGTCGGGCTGCACTCCTCCGACAGCGGCTACGAGCGCTACGCGAACGACTGGATGGGTGCCGGCGAGGAGATGCTCCCGTTCCAGCCGCAGGCATTCCGGATGTTGTCCGCCTGGCGTCCGATCGAGGACTCCGTTTCGGCGTTGATCTGCCACGGAGCCCTGTCCCGGTTCCCCCGCTTGAAGATCGCCGTGATCGAAAACGGTGCCAGCTGGGTGGGTCCGTTGATCAAGGCGATGAAGGACCTCTACAAGAAGATGCCGCAGGACTTCCTGGAGAACCCGGTCGATGTCCTTCGCCGCAACGTCTACATCAGCCCGTTCTGGGAGGAGAACATGGGCGAGCTTGCCGAGTTGCTCGGTGAGGACCACGTCCTGTTCGGGTCGGACTACCCGCACCCGGAAGGGCTGGCCGAACCGGCGAACTACGTCGACGACCTCAAGGCCTACCTCCCCGACGAGCTGGTCGAAAAGATCATGGGCGGCAACCTCACCCGCTTGATGGGGGTCGGCGTCCCCGCATAACGCGGCGACGAGTGCGAGGATGTGCGCGTGACGCGGGGCGGTTCGATGGTCGACGATGCGCCGACCGGGCCTCGGTCGAACAAGGGCGAGCGAACCCGCAGCCGGCTCCTCGATGCCGCGAAGGCGGTCTTCGAGGAGCAGGGGTTCCTCAACGCCCGGGTGTCCGACGTCGCGGAGCGCGCCGGGCTCTCGCACGGCTCCTTCTATCACTACTTCGATTCCAAGGAGCAGATCTTCCGCGAGGTCGCGGATGCGGTGCACAAGCGGCTGGGAGCCCCGATGGCGGACGTCATCCTGGCCCCCGGTTCGCACCTGGCCCCGCAGGAGCGGCTGCGGCAGGCCCTGCGCCAGCACTTCGAGAGCTACCGGGCGGAGGCCCGGATCATGGGCGTCATCGAGCAGGTCTCGCGCTACGACGACCACGTCGACGCGATGCTTGCGATCCGCCAGAGCGAGTATGCCGAGCAGGTGGCCGAGTCGATTCGGCAACTGCAACGCCGGCACCTGGCGGATCCGACCCTCGATCCGGAGCTGACCGCGACGATCGTCGGTGCGCTCACCGGCCGGTTCGCGGAGATGTGGCTGGTGCAGGGCGCGGTGGACGCCACGATGGATCGGGCGGTCGAGCAGGTGAGCAAGCTCCTCGTCAACGCGATGGGCCTTCGTTCGGAGGCGGCGCCGCGTCGGCGCGACTGACCCCGCGCTAGAGCCCGATCTCCGCGTCGTTGGCTGCCAGCCAGGCGAGGAGGTCGTCGTCGATCTGGACCCTCCCCGAGCGGAACAGCATGGCGAGCGCGTCGTAGGCGCCGACCGTGAAGATCAGGTCCATCAGCTGCTGCTGGTCGAGCTCGGCCGCGAGCGTCTGCCACGTCGGGTCGCTGATCGCCGCCTCGGCGACGAGCTCGTCGGCCGCGTCGAGCAGCGCGCCCTCCAGCGGGGACCACGCCAGCGGCACGGTGCGGTCCGCGACCGCGGCGATCTCCTCGCGGCTGATCCCGTTGTCGATCGCAAGGACGATGTGCTGCGCCCACTCGTAGTCCGAACCCCGGATCGCGGCGACCCGAAGAATCAGTAACTCGCGCTGGCGGATGGACAGCGTCGTGTTGAACAGGATGTGGCCGACGAAGCAGTGGTAGGCGTAGGTGAGGTCGGGGTGAAGGGCGAGCGTCCCGAGGGCGTTCAGCCCCTTCGGTCGATCCGCATCCTGACGCGGCCTCGAGTGCCGTGCGCCCTCCGGTCGCAGGACCGCGAGCGCGGCGCGCATGGACTCCGGCCATTCCCGGGGTCGCAGCGGGTGCAGGCGCGGGTCGGTCTCGCTGCCGGCGTCAGCCATCGGTCGTGAACTCCAGATGCAGGCGGGTGAGCCCGCGCAGGATGTAGGTCGGCGCGTAGTCGTAGTGCCGAGCGCCCGGTGGCCCGTGCTCGGCCTCCGAGATCCGGATCTCGCTCATCCGCGCGAGCAAGCGCTCGATCGCCACCCGGCCCTCGGCGCGGGCGAGCGGACCGCCGGGGCAGGTGTGGATCCCCCGCCCGAACGCCAGGTGCTGACGGGCGTTGGGGCGCTGCACTTGGAACTCGTTCGGTTCAGGGAACTTTCGAGGGTCGCGGTTGGCCGCGCCGTTGACCACCATTACCGTGCTCCCGGCGGGGATGGTCACACCGCCAATCGTCGTCGGCACCCGGCTGAGCCGGAAGTCACCCTTCACCGGGCTCTCGAAGCGCAACGCCTCCTCGACGAACCCGGTCGCGAGGCTGGGGTCGTCGCGCAGGGCCTGCTGAAGATCCGGATGCTCGCCGAGAATCTGCAGCGACGCGGCCAGCAGCCGGACGGTCGTTTCCTGTCCGGCCGCGAACAGGTTCGCGGCGACCCGCACGACGTCGCCGACCTCCGGAAGCGATCCGTCCGGGAACGTGGCCTGCGCAAGTCCGGTGAGAACGTCGGCGCGAGGGTTCGCTCGCCGATCCTCGACGTAGCCCGTGAACATCCCGTAGAGGAACTCCAGCGGGCTGTGCCGCATCTCGTCAGCCTCCGTGCTGCCGAGCGCGCTCCCGCCGGCCCGGTTGCCCTGGAGCCGGTCGCGGAACAGGTCGAGGTCCTCGGCCGGTACGCCAAGAAGGTCGGCGATCACGAACATCGTGAACGGCCCGGCGAACTGGCGGATGAACTCGCACCGGCCGCTGTGGATGAACTCGTCGATCATCGCGTCGGCGAGCGCCTCCATCGACTCCTCGTTCTCGCGCAACCGGGCCGGCGTCAGCAGGCGCATGAGCAGTCCGCGGTGGTCGCGGTGCATCGGCGGGTCCATCGTCGGCAGCTGGTCGAACATCGGCAGCTCGTCGCGGTGTGCGTTGATCAGCTCGGTGACGTCGTCGCCTTCGAGTGGCACCGGAAAGCCGGGGAACGGCCCGGTGACGGAGTTGGCGTTCGAGAACGTCTCCGCGTCGCCGAAGACCGCGCACGCCTCGTCGTACCCCGTGACCATGATCACGTCGTGATGAGGTTCCCGGCGGACCGGGCACTTGCTGCGTAGGTGGTCGAAGTAGGGGTAGGGGTCCTCGATGACGGCGTTGTCGCGGAAGAAGTCGATCGCGTCGTAGTCGGGCGCGCTCACCTAGGGGACCGGCTCGACGATCACGTCGATCGACGAGGCGCCGCTGTCGGGGACGCGGGCTTGCCGCCACGACTCGACCGGGAACGAGACCGTCACCAGCGAGGAGAACAGCCAGAGCAGGTTGCGGTCTTCGGTCGAAATGCCATCCACCGAGACGCCCTTGAGATACTCGGTGCTGTCCTCGAGGCGCGGGAACGCCGCGTCGTAGAAGGCCTGGAGCTCGTCCATGCTGCTGGTGATCCGTTTGCCGTAGCGGTCGCGCTCGCTGGGGAGAGCCCAATCGGCGAAGGGCTCGAGGTCGGCGAACTGCGGCGGAAACGTTGCCATTGTCGGATCTCCTTAGGACGCGGCCGAGACGAGGGACGCGCCGCCCCGACTTGCCTCGTAGTCAGCGATGTAACGCCGGCAGACGGTGTGCAGGTGACGGAGCATGACCTCCTGGTCGCACAACGGGAACGCGTCCACGGCGCCGGACTCGATCATCGTCTGGGTGGCTTCGAGGGTGTTGCCGTCCTGGAGGCCGTACTCCTTGAAGGTCACGACCGCGAGCTCCTGCTGGAGCCGCTCGTAGGCGTTCGCCGGAGGCACGAAGTACAGCGAGCACTCGAAGATGTGCGTGTTGTACGACGTCGGCCAGTAGTGGTAGGTGAGGTACCAGTTCGGCTTCCACAGCAGCAGCATGAAGTTGGGGAAGAACAGGAACGAGTCCACGCCCCAGGCCGGGTGACGGGCGGGGTTGACGCCTTCGGGGAGTTCGCCGACGTCCGGGGCGTCCCAGACGCCGAACAGTCCGCTGCGCAGCACGCGTTCGATCGGCTTGACCATGCTCTCGTCCTTCGGCGGCGACATGCCACCCCACGAGGACACCATCGCGTGCGGGCCGTCGACGTCGTAGGACAGCGCCTCGTAGCCGTAGGACTGAAGCTTGCGCGACTCCTCGCTCACCGCCTGCTTCGCGTGCAGAACGGGTGCGTGGTAGAACTCCATGAACGCGTCGATGAACAGCTTCCAGTTGCTGCCGATCTCGGCGCGATAGGTGTGCTTTTGGGTCATCAGGCCGAACGGGTAGTCCTCGATCCCGGCACCGAGCCGGCCCAGGTAGTCCTTGAGGTCGCCGGCGTCCGGGTCGAAGGTGACAAAGATGAAGCCCGCCCAGACGTCGACCTTGATCGTGGCGAGGCCGAACTTCGACTTGTCGAGGTCGAAGAACTCCTCCTCCTGCTGAACGAAGGTCAGGTTGCCGTCGAGGTCGTAGCGCCAGCCGTGGTACTTGCAGGTGAACTGGCGGCAGGTGCCGTCGGTCTCCTCGCGCGGAAAGTCGTTCCAGACCAGCTTGTTGCCGCGGTGCCGGCAGACGTTGTGGTAGGCGCGCAGCTCGCCGTCTTTGTTCTTGACGATGATGACCGACGTCTTGGCGGCGTCGAGCTCCTTGGTGAAGAAGCTACCGGGCTTGGGTAGTTGCTCGACCCGCCCGACATTGAGCCAGGTACGGCGGAAGATCGCGTCCTGCTCGAGGCGGTAGTGCTCCGGGGAGGTGGAGTCGTCGTAGGAGACGGGCGCGGTCGCGAGCCCGAAGTGCTCGGTCCAGCTGCCCTCGGCCGGCTTGGTGAAGTGCGCCATGTCTGCTCCTCGGTGCGTGTGCGCCCGTCGGTTGATCGGAGGGAACGGTATCATGGATTCCGCTAGCGAGAATAGCGTTTCCGCTCGCGTATACCAGCCGCGCACAAGCCGGGTGCCGATCGGACTCGTCAGGCGACGGCGTGCTCCCCGACCAGGGTGGTGCGGTGGAGCAGGCGCCGCGAGGTGGTCTCGTAGGGCTGGGCCCGGTGCAGCATCGCGGTGTTGTCCCAGATCACTAGGTCTCCGCGCCGCCACGGGTGCGCGAGGACGAACTGCGGGCCGGTTGCCCAGTCGAGCAGGCGATCGAGAAGTGCCCGCCCGTCGGCCTCGGGAAGGCCGACGATGCGTTCCGCGGTGGCACCGACGAGCAGCGACTTGCGCCCGCCCGGCCGGGTCCAGACCAGCGGGTGCTCGCGCGAGGGCACTGTGGCCCACGCGGCGAGTTGCTTCGGGGTGGGGTCCGGGTAGACGAGCGACTGGGTGGCCGCGAAGGTGTGCAGCACCCGCAGGTCGGCCAGCTCGGCCTTGTCCTCCTCGGGAAGCGCTTCGTAGGCCGCGTAGGTGTTGGCGAACTCGGTCCCGCCGCCCGATTCGGCGACTTCGTGTGCGGCGAGCAAGGTGGCCTTTTGGGGGATCGCGTCCTGCGCGCCGTCGATGTGCCAGAAGAACGTGCCTTTGCGGTACTCGACGAACTTGCTCTTCTCCGGGTCGAGGCTGATCGAGGACACCTCGGGAAATGTGTCGCGCTCGGCGACGGGTGCGACGACCACCTCGCCCAGCATCCGACTGAA
>DATJWM010000110.1:0-31142 GCA_035501255.1 Mycobacteriales bacterium
AGCAGAAGCTCGCCGTCGATCTCCCGCTCGCGGATCGAACCACGGCGACGCAGGGGCGTCTTGGATGCCGTTGGGTGAATCGTCATGCCACCCCGCCATCGTCGGGTGCCGCGCTCGGGATGCAGCTCACGCCGGTGGGGCCGTGCAGCTCGTCCCGGTTGTCAGCGGAATCACCACCTGGAAGACCGTGTCCGTCGTGGTGCTGTTCTGCCCTTGGGTGACCTTGAAGTAGAGCGTGCTGCCGCGCGGGAGTTGGCTATTGGTGATCTGCACCGCGAAACTCACCGCACCGGCGCCGTTTGTCCGGTTGTTCGTATCGGACCCTGCCAACGCTGTCAGCGCGGAGTTGGTGTAAATGAAGAGGCTGTAGTAGGTGTTCGCAAGACCGCCAGTCATGTTGGTTGCGACGTTCAGCGGGCGGTTGTCGCCACCACCGGCCGAACAGGTGAACGTCGAGGTCTGGGAGAGGACCGAGTTCGCGGCTGCGGCGGCGGGGAGGTTCAGCATCGAGACGACGGGAACCGCGAGCCCGACAACGCCGGCCCGGGTCAGCAGAGCGCGCCGGCTCATGCCCCGGCTCTCGAGTAACTGTGCGTCGTCCAGCGTCGCCAGTCGGCCGGCCACCTCATTGAGCGGTTGACCGGTCTGCGCAGCGATGTCCTCGATCGACCGGGACCCATCGCAGAGCCGCCAGACGGCCGCCACCTGCACGTCCAGCGCCACGATCCGATCGGCGTCGGCGTCGTGCACCAGCACCTCGTCGTCGAGCGCCCGCTCGACGATTGCATGGGTCCGACGCAGCGGCGACCGATTGATCGTCCTGTGACTCGTCATCGACCCCGTCCGAATTCCACCGTTTCTGGCGCGTATCAGGTAAGCCTAGCGCGCAGCTCGCTCCCCGAACCGCGTTGAGCGTGGTCGCGTTTCTGCCTGTTTGCCCGAGTTGGCCGCGCCGCCCCGCCACCATCGGCGGTCGACACCGCTACCGTCCCGAGTGATGAGGATCGTGCGGATCTACCACGCGGGGCGGGACTCGGCGCATCGTGGCCGCGACCGCGCGCTGGCTGCGGCGGGCGCGAAACTCACGCTGGTCGTGCCCGAGCGCTGGACCGACGACAACGCCGGAACACCACTCGTTGAGGCATCCTTCGACATCATCGAGCGGGCAGTTGAGCGCCCGGGTGACGTCAACATGCACCGATTTGTCGACCCCGGTGCGCTGGCCGCGAGCGTGATGGCGGCCGATCCCGACCTGGTCGACCTCCACGAGGAGCCGTTCAGCGCAGTCACCCACCAACTGCTCGGCGTACTGCCGCGCGGCCTTGCGGTGGTCGGCTATTCCGCCCAGAATCTCGACAAGCGCTACCCGCCTCCGTTCACCGGCTGGGAGCGGACCGCGTTCGCGCGGATGACCGGGATGTATCCGTGCTCGAGGCAGGCCGCCTCGGTCCTGCGCGGGCGTGGTTACCGCGGCGAGCTTCGGGTCCTTCCGCTCGGATTCGATCCGGCCGTCTTCCGCCCGGGCACGCAGGACCACGGCGCGGCAATGTTCACGCTCACGCTGGCCGGGCGGATGGTGCCGGAGAAGGGGGTGCGCGACGCGATCGAGGTCCTCGCCCAGGTGCGACGGCAACGCGACGCCACCCTCGTGCTCGCCGGCGACGGCCCGGAGCTCGGGTACGTCGATCGCTACGCGGCAGAGGCGGAGGTGACGGGCGCGGTACAGGTGCGGCCCTGGTGCGACGAGCACACGCTCGCCGACCTCTACCGCGACACGCACGTCGTGTTGGTCCCGAGCACCGCCACCCGGCGGTGGGTCGAGCAGTTCGGCCGGACCGTCGTCGAAGCTCAGGCGAGCGGCGCCGCGGTTGCCGCATATGCGAGCGGGACCATCCCGGAAGTCGCGTCCGGTGCCGCGGCGCTCTCCGCGGAGGGGGACGCCCTCGGGTTGGGTCGGGCAACGGCGCGGCTGGCGAGCGAGCCGGCGCTGTGGAACGACCTGCGCCAGCGGGGGTTCGCGGCCGCTGCACCCAAAGCCTGGGACCACGTTGCTCGCGGTCAGCTCGAGCTCTATGCCGCCGCGCTCGAGTCCGAGCCGCGCCCGCCCGTGCGGGCCTCGCGCGCCACCCGGTCGGCCGCACGGCACGAGTTCGGCATGCCAGCGAGGACCGGGGATCACCAGACCCGCCCGTTCGCCTTGCCCGTGCTTCGCGATCACCCGCGGATCGGACGGCTCGGCGGATCCGCTGTCGACCTGCTGACCGGCCGTCGGTCCACCGCGCTCTAGGGTGACCGTGATGCGGGTAGTTCTCGGCGCCACCTGCCTGCGACCCACGGGGGCCGGAACCTCGACCTACGTACGCGAGCTATTGAAGGCGTTGCCGCCCGAACGACCCGAAATCACGGCGGTCGTCCAACGCGACGCGGTCGAGATGCTGCCAGTGGGAATCGACGCAAAGACGGTTCCGGTGCGCAGTGGGGCTCGCCGCGCCGCCCTCAACGCGATCACCCGCCCCCGGGGTGAGCTGTTTCATGGTTTGGACGTCGACCTGCCGATCAGGTCGCGAGGCCCGGCCGTCGCGACGTTCCACGATTTGTCGGTCTACGACGTCCCGTGGGCATGGCCTCGACTGCGCGCGCGCGGCGAGCAGTTGCTGCTGCGCCACGCCGCCCGCCGGGCGGACGTGATCGTCGCGGTTTCTCCCTTCACCGCTGAGCGGATCAAGTCACGGTTCGGGCGCGACTCTGTCGCGATTCCCATCGCTCCCGCTCCTGATCTCGTGCCCCCGACCGACGACGCGATCAGCGCGGCGAAGGTTTTGCGTCAACTCCCGGATACCTTCATCCTCCACGTCGGCACGATCGAACCTCGAAAGAACGTCGAGCGGCTCGCGGCCGCTTGCGCAGAGGTCGGCGCCCCGCTCGTGCTGGCCGGCGACGACTGGGAGCGTTCCCGATCGCTGCCCGGCGAGGTTCACCGGCTCGGGTTCGTCCACCGCGCGGAGTTACCCGCGCTGTACGCCGCGGCCACCGCGACGGCATACGTCTCGGTGTACGAGGGATTCGGTCTGCCACCGGTCGAGGCGATGGCCTGCGGCGCAGCGGTCGTGTGCAGTCCCGTCGCCTCTCTTCGCCCCCTGCTCGGAGACGACGCGGCGGAATGGGTCCGACCCACCGACGTCGCGGACATCGCCCGCGGGCTCCGGCTGGTCATTCACGACGCCGCTCGCCGAGCCGAGCTGAGTGTCGCCGGTCGGTCAGCCGTCAGCGTGCTGAGCTGGGAAGACACGGCGTGCCGGACGGTCGACATCTGGCGATCGCTGATCTGAGTTGGGTGTGTCAGCCGGATCGCAGCGCCTCGAGCAATCGCCCGGCCGCGTCATCGGCGTCCGCGCGGGTCCCGCCGAGCAGAACGGCGTCCTGCGTGACCCGATCGAGCGCGTCAATCGCGGCAGCGGTCCGTGACTGCGCGGCCACGGTGTTGTCGAGCAGCCGCAGGACCGCGGTGGCCCGGGTCAGCGGCTCGATCGCCCAGCCCGCCACCGGGTCGAACCGGACGGCCGCGACCAGGCCAACCGGCACCGGCTCGCTCCCCGCCATGCCGCCGAGCTCGCTCACCGGCAGGCGGACCCGCGGCCCGCCGTCGTACGGCCGGATCGACAGCGGCCGCGGATACGGCCCGGCCAGACCGGCCTCGTCCAGCACGGCGTACTCGTCGGAGTAGTACGCCGCACCGGCGCGCACGAGCGCGGCGGTCAGGCTCGACTTGCCGCTCATCGTCCGCCCCGGGAGCACGATCGCCCGCCCGTCCACGACCGCGCAGCCGGCGTGCACGAACACCCGGTCGGGAGCCATCTCGGCGACCCAGAGCTCGAGATCGCCCAGCATGAGCTCCAGCGCCTGCTCCGGATCGCTCACATAGCTGATCGGCTCGACGTCGCGGGAGACCATCCACGAGTCATCGCTGCCCAACACCCCCCACACTCGCTGCGGAGCCTCAGTCGCGTCCCGGTAGCCGAAATCGAGCCGCCCTCGGACGTAGTCGCGGTAAACCGGAGGTACGTCGATGCCGACAACGCATCCGAACCCAGACATCACCACCCGGGACGGAGCCGCACCCACGATCTGAAGCGTATGACGCGAAACGCCCAATCGGTCCAATATCGCCCGAGACGTGCCGCTCGTGTCTATGCTGGGCGAGCACCGTCCACGGCCGTGGTAGGTGCCGTTTCTTACCCGACTACGCACCGAGCACGAGCGTCCAAGCGCCGCACTTTCGCAGGAGAGAGATGCCCATCACGCGCACGATTGCCGCGGTGGCGTCAGCGGCAGCGCTTGCTGTGACCGGCCTCCTGGCGGTGGCGCCGATGGCGTCCGGCGCCGTGCCGGCATCCTCCCTGCTGTACACCAAGTGCCGGATCCACCACAGCGCGAACTACCCGCCCGGCAAGTGCTATCTGCGGTTCAACAAGGCGTCCTACCACCGCCACATGAACGCGAAGTTCGTGTCAGGCAAGGACTTCAAACCCGGCGAGCCGCTCAAGCTCGTCCTGCGCTGCAAGAGCGGCTACCACCGGCACCGCAACCTCGTGCACGGCTTCAGCTATCACCACGTCGGACCCAAAGGCCGCGTTCACGGTCACATCCACCTGACCCACATCACGCCGTACGGCACCTGCACGCTCACCGTGAGGGGCCTGTCGAGCAACTCCAAGGTGCGCGGGTCGTTCAAGGTGCACAAGGTCCACAAGAAGCACCACCACCACCACAAGAAGAAGTAGTCACTCGACTCTCACGTCGGACCAGGTCCGTTCCACACCGCCGGCCGCGCACCGGCGGCGTCGGCGTGCCTGGATCCTCGCGCTCATCGCCGCGCCACTCGCCGTCGGCCTGATCTGGCTGGTCGTCACCGGGCTCTTGGCGCGGCAACAGGCGATCCGGCTCGAGGTCACCGCCTCCAGGCTCAAGACCGCCCTGTCCGCCGGCGACGTCACCACCGCCCGACAACTCGAGGCGACGTTGCGGGAGCAGGCCCGCGGCGTGCACTCCCGCACCACCGGGCCGGCCTGGTGGGTGGCGAGTGAGATCCCGTACCTGGGATCACCGGTGAAGGCCGCCCGCGGGATGAGTTCCCTCACCAGCGAGCTCAGCACCGCCGTCCTGCCCGCGACCGTCGATGCGGTCGGCGTAGTCGAGCCGACCGGCACCGGGCAGGTCTCCGACCGGATCAACCTCGACGGCCTCGCCTCCGTCGCCCGCCCGATGGCCGCCGCTGCCGCCACCACGTTGGCGATCCAGCAGCACGCGAGCCAGCTACCCGGCTCGACCTGGCTTTCGGCCGTCAACGCCAAGCTCGCGTTGTTCCGCGGCGACGTCGCCACCCTCCAGCACGCCACCAGCGATCTCGCCGTCGCCGGGCGGCTGCTACCCGCGCAACTCGGCGCTGACGGCACCCGGCGTTACTTCGTGGCGTTCGAGACCGAGTCCGAGGCCCGCGGCCTCGGCGGCCTTCCCGGCGCCTACGCGATCCTCACCGCGCGCCACGGCCGGCTGTCGTTCAGCCGATTCGGCAGTGACACCGACATCGGCAACGCCCACGCCCACGTCGCGCTCGGGAGGAGCTTCGACACGGCGTACGACTCGACGTACGCACCGAAGGACCTGTTCGTCAACTCCGACGCCAGCCCCAACTTCCCCTATTCGGCGAAGATCTGGATGTCGATGTGGCAGGACAAGTTCCACCAGCACCTCGACGGCGCGATCGCCACCGACCCGACCGCGCTGTCCTACCTGCTGCGTACGGCGGGGGCCGTGACGCTCACGGACGGGACGACGATCGACGCCTCGAACGCCGTCTCGTTCTTCGAGCACGACATCTACGTGAAGTACCCGAGCGCGCTCGATCCCTCGATCAACCAGGCCCGCAAGCAGTACCAGACCGAAGCGGCCCGCCTGGTCGCGTCGCAGATCGTGCACCAGCCGATGCAGCAGCTCGCGAAGGCGCTCCCTGACCTGCGCGAGGCGGTCGACGAGCACCGGCTGCTGGTCTACACGCGGCCGGGGCCGGCGGAGAGCTATCTGAGCCAGCGGCCGTCCGGTGGCCTGCTGCCGCGCACGACCAGGCCGTTCGTCGACGTGACCGTGAACAACGGCAGTGCAAAAAAGGTCGACTACTACCTCCAACGCAGCGTTACCTACACGCGGCCAAGCTGCGCCGCAGGAAAAGCAACCGTCGCGGTGGTCCTCACCAACACCGCACCGACCTCAGGACTGCCGGCGATCGTCGCCGGCGAGCGGGCCACACCGCACACGGCCGGCTACGCCCGCAGCGACCTGCTCGTCACCCTCTACGGCACGCAGGGATCGACCGTCACGAGCACCACGATCGACGGTCACACGGCGTACATCGGTGCCGGCTCCGAGCTCGGCCACCCGCTCACCCTGACCGACGTCTCGATCCCCGCCGGCGCCAGCCGCACGGTCGTGTTCCACCTTCACGAGCCGGCCGCGACCGGGCCGGTGATCATGCGCAGCCAGCCGGGGGTCAACCCGGAGACGCTCAGCGTCCACGCACCGACCTGCGGCGCCTGAACGCCACGGCCCCGCAACGCCGCCGCGCCCTGTCCGGTGATCTTGACGTTGCGCACCTTACGGACGGCGTGAGAGGTAACGAACGTCAAGATCACGCGGCCGCAGCCTGCCCGAGACGGTCTCGAACCGCCTCGACGATCAACTGTGGGTGGCGGTAGTAGTCGGTCGCGCTGAAGACGAGAACGGTCCAGCCGAGGCGGCGAAGGGCATCCCGGCGGCGGTCGTCCGCGCGACGCTGCTCCCAGTGCAGCGCGCCGTCGTACTCGACCAGCAGCCTCAGCTCGCGATAGCCCAGGTCGCCGCGCGCCCATGCCCGGCCGCGGTCGTCGAAGAACTCGATCTGACACTCGGGTCGCGGCAGACCCGCGCGAACCAGCAGCACCCGCACTCGGGTCTCCATCGGTGACTCGCTCAACGGGTCGGCGAGGTCGACCACCTCCCGCGCACGTCGTACTGCACGGACCCCGGGGTGAGCGGCAAGGTACGACGCGACGCACTCGGTCGTCACGAGTCCGGCGTGCGCGAGCGCGTCGAGAACCACCACACCCTCCGGCACGGGCAGCCAGCGGGCGCAGTCGAAGACCGTGCGAATTGGCGTCGTCACCGATACGCCGCCGAACTCGCCGAGGTCGGCATCCTCGACGGTCAGCTCCCTGACCGCACACCCCGCGCGGGTGCGCGGACGGCGACCGTTAGTGCATCCGACCCACACCTGATCGGCACGCGGGTCCTGCACGTCGATGCCGTACAGCCAGGCCGCGGTAGGGCCGCAGATGAACGTGTCGGGGTTCATGACCAGCCGAACCGCCGCCAGCCGCACCTCCCGCGAGTCGGCCATGTCGGCGTGCACCCACACGTCCCGGAAGACGTGCCGCCAGCTGGCCCCCTGGAGCGCCCGCCGGGACACACCCGGCACCGTCGCCAGCCGCGATCTTGACGCTCGTGGCCTCTGTGCGGCCTCGGCAAGGTGCGCTACGTCAAGATCGCGGCGCGATCAGTCCGGGTCGTCGATCCGGTCGAGGGCGGCCGCGAGATGCGGCGCCAGCCCGGACTGGTCGATCGAGGAGTCGATCGCGTAGAGCAACTTCCCGCCCCGCACCGCATACAGGCGCCGGTCGGCACTCACCGCACGTGCGGTCGGGGTACGCGCGACCACGTCACTGATCAGTTCGACCTGGTCGCCGGCAGGACCCTGGGTGACCTGGCCCACCAACACCTCGACCACCCCGCCAGCGCGAGAGATCACGAGCTCGACCGGGATCGACCCGTCCTCGAGCGTCGGCTGGTCGCGCCACCACCCCGACTCCGAGTGGATCCAGTGGCCGTCCTCGGCGGACACCACCTGGGTGGAGTACGCGAGCCAAGGCGAGCCGTCGTCGTAGATCCGCAGCATCTCGGCGTACGGGAAGTCCGGCCCGTCGCCGTCCGGTTGCGCCCCGACCCCCTCGCCACGCCAGGTGCCGATCAGAAACCCGAGGGGATGCAGGTGCTCATCGCCGAAGACCACGACCTCGACGTTAGGTCACGAGCGACGCAACCCGCGACGCCGCACTAGATTCTTGCGGTGGCCACCATCACCCTCGACGTCGTCGACCGGGCCAAGCTCGATCAGGTCCTCATCGGTCTGCTCCCGCCTTCGGCGCTCGCGGGCGAGGACGGCGACGTCTATCTCGACGACGAGGGCACCCCGGTCGCGTCGCGGACCGACGGCGCCGTCAGCGGGTACGCCGAGACGCGCTGGGCGAGACCGGAGGCCATCGCGAGCGCCGCTCCGGTCGTCGTCGCGGTCGATGGCGCTCTGCCCGTCGACCCGCTGCCCGCTGACGCGCTGCTGCTGCTTCCCGCGGCCGGGGTGCGGATCGACGACGCCCGCCATCTCGCGTGGTCCCGGGCGTGGACCGAAACCGCGGGCACGGTCGTGGCGATCCCGGTGCTGCCGGCCGAAGCCGGGCCGAGGGCGGCCGAGCTCGCCGCGGCGTACTCCTCCGGACCCCTGCTCACCGTCGCGACGACGCCGCAACCCGGCGGCGCGGGCCGCACCATCTTCCTGACCGGGTTTTCGGGATCCGGGAAGTCGACGGTCGCGCGCGCGCTCGTCGAACACCTCGCCCGGACTCGCGCGATCACGCTGCTCGACGGTGACGTCGTCCGCACCCACCTCTCCCGCGGGCTCGGCTTCTCGCGGGAGGACCGGGACCTCAACATCCGCCGGATCGGCTGGGTGGCGGGTGAGGTCACCAAACACGGGGGAGTCGCGGTGTGTGCGCCGATCGCACCGTACGACGCGACCCGCAAGTGGGTCCGCGCGACCGTGGAGGCCGCGGGCGGTCCCGGCTCGTTCCTGCTGGTCTGGATCTCGACGCCGCTGGAGGAATGCGAACGCCGCGACGTGAAAGGGCTGTATGCGAAAGCGCGGGCCGGGGAAATCACCGGCTTCACCGGCATCGACGACCCCTACGAGCCACCCGAGGACGCGGAGCTCGTGATCGACACCACGGACGTCGGGGTTGCCGAGGCGGTCGCCCGGATCGCCGCTCTGCTGCCGGAGCGAGGCGGCGCCTAGACCATCCCGGCGGCGAGGCAGGCGTCCACGAGCCTGGCGGTGAGCGAGGGATGGCAGATCATCAGCCGCTCGGTGAGCCGGGACGGCTTGTTGAACTCCAGCGGAGCGGCGGACAGGTCACCGACGCTCAGGCCGGCCTTCGCCGCCACGACCGCCGGCGCCGCGGTGTCCCACTCCTTCATCGGTCCGCTGTGCAGGTAGGCATCCGCCTCCCCGAGCAGAATCGCCATCGTCTTCATGCCGGCGCTCCCGATCGGGATCAGCTCACCGCCAACGGCCTCACCCGCCGCCACCACCCACGCCGGGCGGCGCGTCCTCGACACCGCCAGCCGAGGAACGGCCGGCGGATCGGTCAGCGCGGGCAACGGGTCGGCCGTCGAGAGCGTCATCCCTCGGGCCGGCAACGCGACCGCGCCCTCGGTCAGTCCCTTGCCCCGCTCCCAGAGCGCGACGTGCACCGCCCAGTCGGTCCGGCCTTCCTCGCCGAACTCCGTCGTCCCGTCCAGCGGGTCGATGATCCACAAGCGGTCGGCGTCGTGACGCCGCGGGTCGTCCGCGGACTCCTCCGACAGGATGACGTCGTCGGGTCGCTCCTGCGCGAGGCGCGCGAGCAACAGCTGGTTGGAGTCCTGATCGCCGGCGTCACGTAACGAGCGCGGGTCGCCGAACCCCAGCCTCGCGCGCAACTCGAGGAGCAGGGCGCCGGCCTCACCCGCGAGATCGCGGGCGAGCTCCGCATCTGAGGTCATCACATCGGCCGATGCGGTCGCGACACTGCGCGTGCGTGCAGAGCGCTCACAGGATCATGCCGGCAGCGACGGTCGCGCCCGAGGCCTCGTCGATCAGCAGAAACGAGCCGGTCGTGCGGTTGCGCCGGTACTCGTCGACGAACAACGGCTGCGTCGTACGCATCTTGATCCGCCCGATCTCGTTGAGGCTCAACGAATCCGCGGTCTCGTCGCGATGCAAGGTGTTGACGTCGATCCGGTATTCGATGTCGCGGATCTGGGCCCGGACCGCGCGGGTTGTGTGCTTCACGGCGTACATCCCGCGCAGGTGCAGGGGCTCGTCGGTCAGCCAGCACACCATCGCCTCGACGTCCTGCGAGACTCTCGGCTGGTTCATCGGCCGGCAGATCATGTCGCCGCGAGAGATATCGATGTTGTCGGTCAGCCGGACCGTCACCGCCATCGGAGGGAACGCCTCCTCCACCGGACCGTCGGCGGTGTCGATCCCCGCGATCGTGGTCTTCAGACCGCTCTGGAGGACCATCACCTCGTCACCCGGCTTGAGGACGCCGCCCGCGACCGTGCCGGCGTACCCGCGGTAGTCCGGGTACGCCGAGGACTGCGGCCGGATGACGTACTGGACGGGGAAGCGGACGTCGATGAGGTTCCGGTCGCTCGCGATGTGCACGTCTTCGAGGTGGTGGAGCAGCGAGGAGCCTTCGTACCAGCCCATGTTCTCGCTGCGGTGCACGACGTTGTCGCCCTTGAGCGCCGAGATCGGGATGAACGACAGGTCGCCGATATCGAGCTTGGTCGCGAACGAGCGGAACTCGTCCTTGATCCGGGTGAAGACGGCTTCGTCGTAGTCGACGAGATCCATCTTGTTGATGCAGACGACCACGTGCGGGACCCGCAACAACGACGCCAGGAAGGCGTGTCTGCGGGACTGCTCCACGATGCCGTTGCGCGCGTCGATCAGGATCAGCGCCAAGCTTGCCGTCGAGGCGCCGGTCACCATGTTGCGCGTGTATTGGATGTGCCCGGGGGTGTCGGCGATGATGAACGATCGCTTTGGGGTGGCGAAGTAGCGGTAGGCCACGTCGATCGTGATGCCCTGCTCCCGCTCGGCGCGCAGTCCGTCGGTGAGCAACGCAAGGTTGACGTGTTCGTCGCCGCGGTCGCGCGACGTACGCTCGACCGCCTCAAGCTGGTCCTCGAAGATCGACTTCGTGTCGTAGAGCAACCGCCCGATCAGGGTCGACTTCCCGTCGTCGACGCTTCCCGCGGTCGCGAACCTCAGCAGTTCCATTAGAAGTAACCCTCGCGCTTGCGATCCTCCATCGCGGCCTCCGAGAGCCGGTCGTCGGCACGGGTCGCGCCGCGCTCGGTGACCCGGGTCGCAGCGACCTCGTGGATGACCTCGGTGTAGGTCGCCGCGGTCGACTCGACCGCTCCGGTGATCGGGATGTCGCCGACGGTCCGGTAGCGAACCATGAGCGTCACGACTTCCTCGGTCTCCCGCGGGCTGGTGAAGTCGCTGACCGGCAGCCACATGCCGTCGCGCAGGAAGACCTCGCGCTCGTGGGCGAAGTAGATGCTCGGCAGCTCGACCTCCTCGGCTGCGAGGTAGCTCCAGATGTCGAGCTCGGTCCAGTTCGACAACGGGAAGACCCGGATGTGCTCCCCCTTGTTGTGCCGCCCGTTGTACAGCGACCACAGCTCGGGGCGCTGCATCTTCGGATCCCACTGACCGAACTCGTCGCGAAAACTGAAGACCCGCTCCTTGGCGCGGGCCTTCTCCTCATCGCGGCGGGCGCCGCCAAACACCGCGTCGTACCCGCCCTCTTGGATCGCATCGAGAAGGGTCACCGTCTGGAGCGGGTTTCGGACGCCGTCGGGACGCTCCTTGACCCGGCCCTTCGCGATCGACTCCTCGACGCTCGCAACGACCAGACGCAGCCCGAGTCGCTCCACCGTGCTGTCGCGAAACTCAAGGACCTCCGGGAAGTTGTGCCCGGTGTCGACATGCATGACCGGGAACGGGATCGGCGCCGGCCAGAAGGCCTTGGACGCCACGTGAAGCATGACGACCGAGTCCTTGCCGCCGCTGAACAGGAGCACCGGGCGCTCGAACTCGGCGGCGACCTCACGGAAGATGTGGATCGACTCGGCCTCGAGCGCCTCCAGCGAGGTCAGCTCATAGGTCAACGGCGCAGTCATCTACCAACCCTATTCACAGGCATTGTATGTATCTTGGTTCAGATTCCGTCTGCCTAGAGCCTACCGTCTCGGGATTTTCGGCGAGGTACCAGCGGGGGTCGCCGCCGCCGGCCGGGTATCGTCCTGCGCCATGGAACTCAACGCCACCTCCGCCATCGTCACGGGCGCCGCCTCCGGTCTCGGTGCCGCAACCGCCCGCCTCCTCGCTGCCAACGGCGCCGCAGTCGTGCTGGCCGACGTACAGGACGGCAAGGGCGAGGCGCTCGCCAAGGAGATCGGTGGAGTCTTCGTCCACACCGACGTGACCTCGACCGAGCAGATCATCGCCGCGACCGATACGGCTTTGAGCTTGGCGCCGCTGCGCTCGTTGGTGTGCTGCGCGGGGATCGGCTCGGCGCAACGAACGGTCGGCAAGGACGGCGAGTACTCCTCCGCGTTCGACCTCGCTGCCTACAAGCGGGTGATCGACATCAACCTGGTCGGCACGTTCGACTGCGTCCGGATCGCGGCGACCGCGATGAGCCGCGGCAGCGCGGACGACAACGGTCAGCGTGGCGCGATCGTGCTGACCGCGTCGGTGGCTGCCGAGGACGGGCAGATCGGTCAGGCGGCGTACTCGTCGTCGAAGGGTGGCGTCGTCGGGATGACCCTGCCGGTGGCCCGCGACCTGTCCGCGATCGGCGTACGACTCAACACGATCCTTCCCGGGCTGATCGACACTCCGATCTACGGCGAGGGCGAGGGCGCCGAGGCGTTCAAGGCACAGCTCGCCAAGGCGTTGCTGTTTCCCAAGCGACTCGGCAAGGCACAGGAGTATGCCTCGCTCGTGCTCGAGCTGCTTCGCAACGACTACATGAACGCCGAGTCGATCCGGATCGACGGCGGCGTCCGCCTCCAGCCCCGCTGACCCAAACGGCGTGACGCCGTTACGGCCAGAGCGAAACGGCGTGACGCCGTTACTGCCAGAGCGAAACGGCGTGACGCCGTTACGGCCAGAGCAGAACGGCGTCACGCCGTTGTTGAAGGGTCGGTGCGGGAGGTCAGACGGAGAGTCGGACCTCGGAGATCTCGCCCTCGGCCACGCTGACCTCCGCCGAGCCGCCCGGGTGGCCTTGCCCGGGAATGACCCGGACCGTCCACGCGCCGGGGCGAGCGAAGAACCGGAACTGCCCGGTCGCCGACGTCACCACCTCGGCAGTGAAGTCATTCCCGCTGTCGAGGAGGCGCACGTAGCCGCCCGACAGGGGCGCGTCACCCTGATACACGAGACCTTGGATCACGGTCTCGCCAACCGGAATGCCGGTGCGGTCGATCGTTGCCTGGTCAGGAGCTCCACACATCGTTAAACGTCCTTCTCGATCGGTACGCCGACGAGGGAGCCGTATTCGGTCCATGACCCGTCGTAGTTCTTGACGTTGGGCTGTTCGAGGAGCTCGTGCAGCACGAACCAAGTGTGTGCGCTGCGCTCCCCGATCCGGCAGTACGCGATTGTGTCCTTCGCGAAGTCGACGCCTTCACCGGCGTACAGCTCGCGCAGGTCGTCGTCGCTTTTGAACGTCCCGTCCTCGTTCGCCGACTTCGCCCACGGGATGTTGACCGCCGACGTCACGTGCCCCGCCCGCTGCGATTGCTCCTGCGGAAGGTGCGCGGGCGCGAGCAGACGCCCGGAGAACTCATCCGGTGACCGGACGTCAACGAGGTTCTTGACCCCGATCGCCGCGACAACCTCGTCACGGAAGGCCCGGATGTCGTTGTTCGGTTCCTGCGCGACGTAGGTCGTCGCCGGCCGGTTCGGCTGCTCCGAGACCAGTTCGCGGCTGTCGAGCTCCCACTTCTTGCGCCCGCCATCGAGCAACTTCACGTCCTGGTGCCCGTAGAGCTTGAAGTACCAGTACGCGTAGGACGCGAACCAGTTGTTGTTGCCGCCGTAGAGCACGACCGTGTTGTCGGCGGAAATCCCCTTCGCGGACAGCAAGGCCTCGAACTGCTCCTTGCTGACGAAGTCGCGCCGAACCTGGTCCTGGAGGTCTCGCTTCCAGTCCAGACGCGCCGCCCCCTTGATGTGGTTCTTGTCGTACGCCGCGGTGTCTTCGTCGACCTCGACGAGGACCACGGACGGGTCGTCAAGGTGCGCTTCGACCCAGTCGGCGTCGACCAGTACGTCGCTTCGAGCCATTGGTGAGTTCTCCTAGCGGTTGATGAGGAAGGTGCGGCCTGGCCATTGGGCAGGCCGCGATGACCCGGAACGGTCGCCACGACGGACGCGTCGACGACGCGCTGATGCCGATCAGCGCGGCTACGCGACGGTGAGTGAGCGACCGGTCAGGACAGACACAGGCAGGTCGCCACGCGGCACAGGTCGACCGCGCGCCGACTCCACAGCGCGGGGACAGCCCGACGGCTCCCCGACGCGGGCCGAGCCCGCGATGCGTCTGTGGTGGTCATCACGGCGACGAGACTACGCAGGCACCCGGGCGGACGGCAACCGAGGCGGCACATGGCATAATTTAGTTTCGTAGGCTAAATATCTCGCCGGAAGCCCGGCCGCACGCCCGCAAGGATCGCCGATGCCCGCCGCACCCTCTCCCGCCACACCGCGAGAGGGCCTCGCCTACAAGTGGATCGCGCTGTCGAACACGACCCTCGGCACGCTGATCATCATGATCAACAGCTCGATCCTGTTGATTGCTCTGCCCGACATCTTCCGTGGCATCCGCCTCGACCCGCTCGCCAGTGGCAACACGCCGTACTTCCTGTGGATCCTGACCGGATTCCTGCTGGTGACGAGCGTGCTCGTCGTCAGTCTCGGCCGGGTCGGTGACATCTACGGCCGGGTGCGGATGTTCAACCTCGGCTTTGCGATCTTCACCGTGTTCTCGATCCTGCTCTCCGTGACCTGGATGACCGGGACGAGCGCCGCGCTGTGGATCGTGCTGATGCGTCTCGGCCAGGGGGTCGGAGGAGCGTTCCTCATGGCCAACTCGAGCGCCATCCTCACCGACGCGTTCCCGGAGAATGAGCGGGGTTTGGCGCTCGGTATCAACGGAGTCGCGTCGATCGGCGGGTCATTTCTCGGCCTGATCCTCGGCGGCCTGCTCGCACCCGTCGAGTGGCGCCTGGTGTTTATCGTGTCCGCGCCGATCGGGCTGTTCGGGACGGTCTGGTCCTACCTGAAACTCAAGGACAACGGCCAACGCACCCCCGCCCGGATCGACTGGGCGGGCAATGCGCTGTTCGCCATTGGTCTGGTCGGGGTGCTCACCGGCATCGTCTACGGGCTCCAGCCCTACGGCGGGCACATCATGGGCTGGACGCGGCCGTTCGTGCTGTTCTGCGTGGTCGGTGGCATCGCGGTCCTCGGAGTCTTTGTCTTCGTGGAGACGAAGGTCAGCGACCCGATGTTTCGCATCGGCCTGTTCAAAAAGCGCGCGTTCACCATGGGCAACCTCACCGGGCTGTGCGCGGCACTGTCCCGCGGCGGCTTGCAGTTCACCCTGATCATCTGGCTCCAGGGCATCTGGCTTCCCTTGCACGGCTACTCTTTCGAGAGCACGCCACTGTGGGCCGGCATCTACATGATCCCGCTGACCGTCGGCTTCCTGGTCTCCGGTCCGTTGTGCGGCAGGCTCGCCGACCGGTACGGCGCTCGGCCGTTCGCGACCGCCGGTGTGGCGCTGTCCGGGGTGGTGTTCCTCGGCTTCAACCTGCTGCCGATGGACTTCGACTACGTCTGGTTCGCACTCCTGGTCTTCGGTGTCGGCGTCGGGATGGGGTTGTTCTTCGCACCGAACACCTCGAGCGTGATGAACTCCCTCCCGGCGGATCAGCGGGGGGCCGGAGCCGGCATGCTCAACACCTTCCAGAACAGCGCTCAGGTGCTCTCGATCGGCATCTTCTTCACCGTGATCACCCTGGGACTCGCGTCCCGGTTGCCGCACGCCCTGCAGGCCGGCCTGGTTGCCCACGGCGTACCGTCCGATCAGGCGGCCTCGATCGCCGCACTGCCGCCGATCGGAACGCTGTTCGCGGCCTTCCTCGGGTTCAACCCGATCAAGCAGATGCTGCCCTCCGCTGCGGCCGCGCACGTGTCGGCAACGCACTACAGCTACCTGACCGGCCGGGGGTTCTTCCCCAGCCTGATCGCCGGCCCGTTCGGGTACGGGTTGCACCTCGCCTTCTACATGGCAGCGGCGGTCTGCTTCCTCGGTGCGACGTTCTCGGCGATGCGCGGGCCCGACCACGCCCGCCTGGCCCGCACCCGGAGGGAGTCCGAGGAGATCGGCCTGGCCGGCGCGGGCGACGTCGCGATGGCGGAGGCGGGCGCGGGCAGCCCGACCCCGTCCATCGGCCTGTAACCCCCCGATACCCCCGGCATCTGCCTACGTTGGTCGTTGTCATGTCAACGTCGAGCCGCTCCCGCGCGTTGAGGAAGGGACGGGACAGGTCGTGACCTTCGACGAGGGCACGGCCACGACGTCAGCCGACCCGACCTTCGAGGAGGTGTTCCCTGTCCTCATCCGCGACGCGTACCGCGTCGCCTACCGGCTGCTCGGCGACCGCAGCGAGGCTGAGGACGTCGCGCAGGAGGCTTGTGCGCGCACCTACGCCCGCTGGTCGTCGGTGCGAGACCACGCGGAACCTTGGTGCATCCGGGTCGCCAGCAACCTGGCGCTCGATCACCTTCGGGCGCGCACCCGGGCGATCAAGCGCAACGAGCGGCTGCGGGCCAACGAGACCACACCGACGGCGCCAGGATCGGCGGTCGACCACCGACTTGACCTGTACGCCGCCCTCGAGGGCCTGCCTCGGCGCCAGCGCGAGGCGGTCGTCCTGCGCTATCTCAGTGACCTGTCCGAAGCCCAGACCGCAGACCTGATGGGCTGCTCGGTCGGGTCGGTCAAGACCCACGCAAGCCGCGGCCTGGCCGCGTTGAAGGAGGTGATCCCCCAGTGACGTTCGACGACGAGACGAACGGCATGTTCGATCACCTCGACGACCCCAGCCCTCCCTTGTACGGCGACGCCGAGCTGTCCGCGGTGATGACGCGCGGTGCTCAGATCCGACGACGCAGGCGCACCGCGTACGCGCTCGGATCCAGCGCCATGGCCATCGTCGTCGCCGGCACGGCCGTTGCCCTCACCGCGGCAGGTTCGTCCGGCGGCAACGGCCAAGCGGCCATCGCCGCCTCGCACCCATCGACCCCGATCAGCTCCCCGAGCGGGTCGAGTCCGACGCACCATCACGCCACGAACACGCCGGCCGCCGGCGAGACGACTCCCGGCGCTGGCGTGGTCGGGGGGAGGCACAACCGACACGGGCGCACCGGCAACACCTCGCCGCACCCACCCGGACCGTGCACGACGACAACCAGCACCCCATCGCCGAGCTCGACCGCCTCACCGGACCCCTCCGCGACCGCGAGCTCCGACACCGGCCAGGCGGCGCCCGATCAGCCGGTCGTCACCACGACCTGCCCCACGCCGTCGACCTCGGCGTCGCCGGCGGCGAGCGAGGAACCAACGGCTCAGGCGAGCTCCGCCGGGTCCTGACTCGTTCCGGTCGGCGCTGCGGTTGGCACTACAGTTCGTGAAATGCCGCGCGCACTGATTACCGGCGTCACCGGCCAGGACGGGCTGTACCTCGCGGAGCTCCTCGTGTCCAAGGGGTACGACGTCTTCGGCCTGGTCCGCGGTCAGTCGAACCCGAAGATTCAAGTCGTCGAATCGCTCGCGCCGAGCGTCGAGCTGATCGAGGGCGACCTCACGGATCTGCCCTCGCTGATCGGCGCGCTGGAGGTCGCCCAGCCGGACGAGGTCTACAACCTCGGCGCGATCTCCTTCGTCGGGCTGTCGTGGCGGCAGGCGGAGCTGACCGGAGACGTCACCGGCATGGGGGTGCTGCGCATCCTGGAGGCGTTGCGCATCGTCACCAGCAACGACATGGGCCGGATCAAGTTCTACCAAGCGTCCAGCAGCGAGATGTTCGGCAAGGTTCGCGAGGTGCCGCAGACGGAGGCCACCGCGTTCCATCCCCGCTCGCCCTACGGGGTCGCGAAGGCATTCGGTCACTACATGACCGTCAACTACCGTGAGTCCTACG
Source organism: Mycobacteriales bacterium (assembly GCA_035501255.1). Taxonomy (GTDB): domain Bacteria; phylum Actinomycetota; class Actinomycetes; order JAFAQI01; family JAFAQI01; genus JAFAZI01. Next base: position 18,202 of record DATJWM010000110.1, read on the forward strand.
ACGCTTTCGCGTGCTCCGGCATCTTGTTCAACCACGAGTCACCGCGCCGTGGCCACGAGTTCGTCACTCGCAAGGTCACTCGTAGCGTGGCTCGGATCTCGCTGGGATTACAGGAAAAGATCGCGATGGGAAACCTCGATGCCCGCCGCGACTGGGGGTTTGCCGGCGACTACGTCGAGGCGATGTGGCAGATGCTTCAGCAGCCCGAACCGACGGACTACGTGATCGCGACCGGCGAGGCACACCGGATCCGTGAGCTTCTGGACATCGCGTTCGCGCGGGTCGGGATCGAGGACTGGACCGACTTCGTCGAACAGGACCCCCGGTTTCTTCGGCCGGCCGAGGTCGACGCGCTCATCGGCGACGCGAGCAAGGCACGGGACACCTTCGGCTGGAAGCCAACGATCAACTTCACCGAGCTCGTGCACATGATGGTCGACGCCGATCTCGCGATCGAACGGCGCCGCGCCGAGCACGCGACCGGCGAGTGAGGGCGGACACCCCGAGGTCAAGACCCCGTCAGGACGACGTCGTGCGCGGACGCGGTCGCGGTCATCCCCGAGGTGCCGATCGCCACCGAGGACAGCTGGAGGCGGAACGGCAAATCGCGCAGCGGGAGCGGCACGGTGATATCCCGATGCAGTTCGAGTCCGAGCGGTCCGCGCAACGTGGTGACAGTGACCTCCAAGATGTTGCCGCTGACCGACGCCGTCGCCGTACCGCTCACCGTGACCGAAACGCCGCCGACGGTCAGCGTGTCGACGATGCGGACGGTGTTGTGGCCGCCCGACTCCAGGTGTGCGCCGAGTCCGCGGTCGGCGAGGTAGGCGTTCGCATCCGCGAACGACAGGTACGCCTGCCCGTCCACCCGATCCACCGGCACCGTGGATACGGAGTCGTGCGCCACGTCCGTGAGTGACACGTGGACTCCGTGCAGGTGCGCCTTGAGGCTCGTCAGGTTGACGCCACTGACGGGTACGTCGGTCGCGCTCACCCGAATGTCGGAGTACGTGCCCCGCACCGCCTGGGTCAGGAAGGGAACCCCTCCGATCGACACGCTTGGACGGCTCGTGAGGCCGGCGTCGGTTTCGATCCGGCCTGCCATTGCGTGCGCCGCAACAACCGCACCCACGCGGTCGGCCACCACCAACACCACGGCGAGAATCAGGACGACCGCGACCACCAACCGGCCGAACAAGGGTGCCTCCGATCCTCAGCCGCCCGCGAAGGGCGGCAGCACCTCGACGGTGCCGCCTTGGGACAACTTCACAGTCGCCGGGTCGCGCGCGCCCACCGGCGAGTCGTCGACGAGAAACGAGCATCGGTCCAGAACCTGAGCAAAACCTTGGCCGTGGCGATCCCGGGCTGCGGTGAGCGCCGCGGCCAACGTCGGCTCGGCGTACTGCTCCTCCGCCGTACCGGCCGCGTCCCGGGCCGCCGCCCAGTAGCGGATCGTCCCGGTGGTCATGCCCGCCCCGGTCCCCGCGCGACGAGGGTGGCGAGATGACCGCCGATCCGGTCGAGCAACTCCGGGCTCGCGGCCCGCTCCGCGTGACCGAATCCCTCCACCAGCCAATACTCCTTCGGCTCGCGGGCCACGTCATACAGCGCCTCGGGATGCTCCAGCGGGAAGTACCGATCCTGGTCGCCGTGCACGAGCAGGAGCGGGATCGGGCTGATCCTGGCCACGACCTCGACCGGCGACTCGGGGAGCGCGGCGTGGTCCCATCCGACGGAGGACACCCGCGTCCGGCGTACCCCCCAGGTGAGCAACCGACCGATCCGGGTCTCGATCGCCCAATGCACGCGGCGCATGGGCGCCGTGCCGCGGTAGAACCACCGGGACAGGGTCGACACGCCGATCACCGCATCGACGTTGCCGATCAAGGCGGCGTGGCGGAGCACCACACTGCCGCCCATCGACCAGCCGCAGGTCACGATGTCGGCGTACCCGAGTCGGCGGGCCGCGACGACCGCGGCCTCCAGATCGAGAACCTCGTCCTGCCCCACGGTCGAATGCCCGGTGGACCGCCCGTGTCCCCGGAAGTCGAACGCCAGCACGCCGGCGTGGCGGGCCAGACCCGCAATCACCGACTGGACGCCCGGACGCGAAAGCGATCCGGTGAACCCGTGCGCGACGACCACCCCGATCGGGCGGTCTGGATCCGGGCCGTCCACGTGCACCGCTTCGAGCCGCTCCCCGTCCGTCGTCCGCAGCGCGAGCCGGTCACCGGACGGGGCTGACGAGGGCGCGGGCACTCCGCTATCCTGACGCAGTCGGGCCTGGGCAGCGCCGCCCCCCGTGAATCAGGCGCTGTGTCGGGCCTGTCTCGCATCCCGGCACCGGAACGCTTCTCGCTCGGTATCGAAGGGATGACCACGTGGCCAGCCTGTTGCTCTTGACCAGCGCGTCCGGCACGTCGGCGGAAGTTCTGCCGAGCCTGTCGCTGCTCGGTCACGTCGTGCGCATCATGCCGCTCGAGGCGGCGCCCCTCATCGACGCGCCGCCCAGCGACGTGATCGTGATCGATGCCCGCCGCGAGCTTGCCTCGGCCCGCCAGACCTGCCGAGTGCTGCAGAGCACCGGGACCTCGGCCCCCCTGATTGCCGTGGTGACCGAGGGCGGTCTGACCGCGGTCGCCGCCGACTGGGGGTTCGACGATGTCGTCCTGGAGACTGCCGGTCCGGCCGAGGTCGAGGCACGACTTCGGCTGACCACCGGACGAGCGATCGCCGCCCGGGAGACCGCGGCAGCGGCCACCGAGGAGATCCGGTCCGGCGACCTCTCGATCGACGAGGCGACCTACCAGGCCAAGCTCGGCACCCGTCCGCTCGATCTCACCTTCAAGGAGTTCGAGCTGATCAAGTTCCTCGCGCAGCACCCGGGCCGAGTGTTCACCCGCGCCCAACTCCTGCAGGAGGTGTGGGGGTACGACTACTTCGGCGGCACCCGAACTGTCGATGTCCACGTCCGCCGGCTGCGCGCGAAGCTCGGCCCGGATCGGGAGGCGCTGATCGGCACCGTCCGCAACGTCGGCTACAAGTTCGTCGCGCAACCGCTCACCCCGCTTCCCGGGCTGCCGAGCGACGACACCCTGATCGACACCCCGGCGAGCGCGCTGGTCCCCGCGCAAACCTGACCCTCTAGGGTCGCGGGTGTGCCCGCCGTCGCGATCGAGTCACTCGCGCGCCTCGAGCCATCCGACCGGGACGCCGTCCTCGAACTGATCGCCCAGGTGGCCGGTCTCGACGGCGTTGCGCCCCTGTCCGAGGAGGCGATGCTGACCCTCCGCTACGCCGACGAGCACGCCCGTCATCTGCTGGCCCGCACCGGCGGCGCACTGGTGGGTTACGCCCAACTCTCGATCCGCAGCTCCAACCCACGAGCGGAACTTGCCGTCACCGATCCGGAGGTCGGCCGGGCGCTCGTGCACGCCGCTGAGGAGGCAGCCGGCGAGACGCTCGCGGTGCTCGCCCACGGAACGGCGTCCATCGCCACGGGCGTGCTGCGTGGCCTCGGCCTGCGACCCGAGCGAGTCCTGCTCCAGATGCGTCGTAGGTTGCTCGACCCGCTGCCCGAGCCGGTCTGGCCGGACGGCGTCACGGTGCGCACCTTCGAGGTGGGGCGCGACGAGCAGGCGTGGCTGGCGGTCAACAACCTCGCGTTCGCCGACCACCCCGATCAGTCCCACTGGTCGATGTCGGACATCACCGCCCGTGAGCGCGAACCATGGTTCGACCCAGCCGGATTCTTCCTTGCCGAGCGCGACGGCCAGCTTCTCGGCTTCCACTGGACGAAGGTTCACCGGCGACCGGACCAACCGATCGGCGAGGTCTACATCGTCGGCGTCTCGCCGGGCGCACAAGGGATCAGGCTCGGGTCAGCGCTCACGCTCGTCGGCCTTCGCCATCTTCGCGAGCAGGGGCTGAGCAGCGTTCTGCTCTACGTCGAGGAGACCAACACCTCAGCCGTACACGTCTACGAACGACTCGGGTTCACCCGCTGGGACGCTGACGTGACGTTCGTACGTTGAGCAGGTCGAAAGGCCCGACTCACGGTCTGCGGCGCAGCCGACCTGCCCAGCGACGGGCGGTCGGGGCCGGCGAGGGGAACACCGTGCCCCGCGGACCGTTGGTCGGGTTCGCCGGTGGCACCACGGGAGCGGGAGCGTCGTAGTCGGTTGCGGCGATGACCGACACGATCTGGTCGGCGGTGAACTCGTCGCTATCCGGGATCGTGGGGACGAAACCGACGAGGATGCCGTCGCGCAAGACCATCGCCTCGAGCCCGGCCGCGCCGTCGTTGTCCCAGATCGCCTCGCGGCCGTCCGGGATCACGACCCGCACCCCGACGTTGTACACGCCCACCCGGCGGTTCAGGTGAGCGAAGATCGAGCGGGCGCGTAGCTGCTCGACGACCTCGGACGCGACCGACTCCTCCATCGCGACAACGCTAGTTGTTGGCACTGAGAACGACGTTAAGGTGGCCCGCGACACTCGCGGTCGCTGTGATGTCAGCAGTCGGCCGGGACTAGGGTGTCCGCGTTGCGCGTCAGTAACCACCGCGTGGCAGAAGGGGCTCGCGGATGGCAGCGCGCACCACACACGGGGACTCGCACAGCGAACTGCCCCTGGACCCGGACCCTGGCCCGCTCACCCTCACCCTCATCCTGCTCGTCGCCGTCGGCGGGGTCCTGGGCACACTCGCTCGTTACGGCCTGAGCGAGTGGCTGCCGAGCGGCACCGGCTTCCCACGCGGCACCCTGATCGCCAACCTGGTCGGCACCCTGGTTCTCGGAGTCCTGCTCGAGTCGCTCGCTCGTCGCGGGCCCGACGCGGGCGTGCTCCGCAAGGCGCGGTTGCTGGTGGGCACTGGCGTGTGTGGCGGCTTGACGACGTACAGCACCTTCGCCGTCGAGACCGACCTGCTGATCCGCGCCCATCGACCGGGACTCGCGGTGAGCTACGCCGCGATCACGGTGCTCGCCGGAGTGCTGGTCGCGGCGTTTGGGATCGCGGTCGCGAGCCGAGTTCGCGGTCGCGCGTCATGATCGAGCTGTGGCTCTCGCTCGCCGGCGGCGCCGGCGCGATCACTCGCTACACCGCCGACACCTGGGTGCAACGGGTGGTGCGGGTCGCCTACCCGGTGGGCACTCTCGCGATCAACGTCGCCGGATCGCTGATCCTCGGTGTCATCACCGGAGTCGTCATCGCGCACGGAGCGTCGAACGACCTCCGCACGATTGCCGGCACCGGATTCTGCGGGGGCTTCACCACGTTCAGTGCCGCCAGCGTCGAGACGGTCCGGCTGGCCGAGCAGCGACGGTGGATCGCCTGCCTGTCCTACGGTGCGGGGTCGCTGATTCTCGCGCTTCTGGCCGCCGGCGCCGGCCTGGCACTCACCGGCGCATGACGGCGCCGTACCCGCACTGCGGTCAGGACGCCACCAGGCAGTAGTGGCGAACGCCGTCCACCTCTTTCACGGTCGCGCGGTCCTGCGAAACCATCAACTCAAGGTGCGCGCCGGTCTCGCAGGTAGCGAGGTACTTGTTGAAGATGTCGAGGTCGGAAAGCACGCGTTCGTGGCGCGTCCAGGTGACCTTGCCCGCCACTTCCCACGCGGTGTCCGCGCCCTCACCCATGACCGCAGCCATCGTGTCGAGCCGGACCCGATGGTGTTCGACCAGCTCGTCGACGCGGGTGTGGACGCTGGCCGTCACGTGACCATGCGCAGGTAGCAGCATCGCGTCGGGACGGGCTCGGACGATCGCAAGCGAGTTCAGGAAGTCGCCGAGCGGATTGTGCACCCGCGCCGGTTCGAACCCGATTGACGGGGTGATCGTCGGGAGAACGTGATCGCCGGCGAACAGCAACGCCGCGTCGTTGTCATAGAAGACGACATGGCCGCGCGTGTGTCCCGGGGTCTCGACCGTCTCGAGGGTCCGGCCGTTCGCCTGGAAGAGATCACCATTGTTCGACCAGTCATCGGGAAGCTCGAGGTCGCTCGCGTCCGGCCTGCCCACCTTCGCGCGGAACTCTTCCAACAACTCATTCGCACCTAGCGCGATCAGCGGGTTCGTCATCTCAGCGATCGGACTCCCCGAGAGCCGACGAGCGAGCTCCAGCGAGTAACGCTCCTGCGCTCCCAACGTCACCCGCACGCCGGTTTCGCGACGCACGTGGATCGCCTGGCTGTAGTGGTCGTTGTGGACGTGGGTGATCAGAAAATGTGCGATGTCAGACACTTCTGCGCCGAGTTCTGCCAGGCCATCCCGCAACAGGTCCCGGGACTGCTGGATACCCCACCCGGAGTCGATCAGCACCGGACCGTGGTCACCGGTGATCGCGTACACGTTGACGGCCCGCAACCCGTCGTTGGGAAGCGGCAGCGGGATCCGGTAGACCCCCGGCACGACCTCGTAGACCCCTGGGGTCGTCCAATCGCTGTTCGTCACCATTCCTGTTTACACGGAACGCGCGCCGCATCGGCCACCCGGGGCGCCTGCCGACAACGGTCGGTTGGTTCAGGCGGGTTCGACGAGGAACGGCGCCACCGCGCGGGAATGCTCGGGAGTGCGCGAAAGCACGACGCGGTAGTGAGCGGATCGCTTGGGCGGCGTCGGCACCTCGAAGGTCGTCGCCCCTTGCGCATCCAGCTGGGTTTGAGTCTGGAGCCGCCATCCGGTTGGTCCCCGGACGATCACGACCACGTCGTCACCCGGTTGCGCCCCGCTGGTCGTGACCTCGACCGACGACATGCCCGGAGTCGACGATGCTTGGACCGCGACGCTGATCGTCGGTACGACGATGACCGGCAGGGAGGCGCTGCGCAGCCGCGGGTCGGTCGCCAGCCGCAAGCGGACGCTCTGGGTCAACACCGGCGAGTCGAGCTCGACGGTGCCCTGCGCATTCGTCGTGCCGCTCGCCACCTCACTCAGCGAGTGTTGACCCGCAAGCCGTTGGAGCAGCCACACGGTCTGCCCGGCGATCGGGGCGCCGGACGCGGCGGACACCTGCCCGTAGACGTTGACGCTCGTGCCGGCGGATACGCGGTTCGCACTGAGCGAGATCGTGATCGACGCGGGAGGTGCCGGGGTGTCACTCGACGACGATGACGGACTGGGGGACGGCGACGAGGCCGAGCTGGACGACGCGCTCGGCGAATCGGTCGGGGTCGGGGTCGTGGACGCGGTGGGCGCGGCCGGCGTCGTGTGATCGCTCGCCTTGGGCTTGGGCTTGGCCGCGGACGGGTGAGCACCCGAGGTCGGCGGCGGTGGCGCGGCCGGCGTCGTCGCGGTGACCGGCGGCAGACCCGCCGTGCCACCGCCGCCTCCGCTCGAGGCGCGGGAAGCCGCAGTCGTGGCGGCTTTCGATCCGCCGGAGCCGTGACGGACGGAGACCGGCGCCGGGATCCCGGTCCAACTCACCGCGTCGTGGAACACCCGCTGAACCGGGGTCGGCAGCGCTCCGGAGTACGCCGCAGCGACACCGCCCGAGAGCGCGATCCCGATCGTCAGCGCGGACCCCGCGATCCCGAGCCGGCCGGCGAGGCGACGTCGGTTGCGCACCGGTACCGCAGACCGGAACGCTTCCAACGCCGCTGACTCGCCGGCCAACTCCTCCGCGCTCCCAGGACCACTCAACGCGCGGAAGATCGGGTCGTCGCCGAACGCGGACAGGTCGTCGTCGAAGGGGCTCACTCAGACCACCTCCCGCGACTCAAGCGGCAGCTTGCCCTGCTGCGACATCTCGTGCAGCGATCGCAAGCCGCGATGAACGTTCACCCGTACTGCACCTGCTGACTTCCCGAGCATCTCCGCCACTGCCGCGACGTCGAGGCCACCGATGACGCGCAAGGCGACCGCCTCGGCCTGATCCGGCGGCAAGAGCTTGACCAGCGCGATCGCGTCCGCGGTCGAGATCGACTCGAGCGCGTCTCCCTCGGCCGAGCGGACGGTGGCCGGCCGGTCAGCAGACCCGGCCACGACACCGATGTCCGCGACCGGCACGGCCGGGCGCGACGCCGCTGCCCGAGCCGCGTCGATCGCGCGATGGCGAGCGATCGTGAACAACCACCCACGAAAGCCGTCCGCGGTACCGATGAAGGTCGGGAGGTCACGGACGACCTGGAGCCAGGTTTCGGACGCGATGTCTTCGGTCCCCGACCCGCATTGCACGCGCAGGTAGCGAAGGAGCCGCGGCTGCAACTCCCGCCACAACTCGAGGAACCCCGACTCGTCGCCGGCCCGGGCCCGCCGTAGGGCGTCGTCCAGCGCCTCGTCGGCCTGACCCCCCACTGGGTCAGACCGACGAGCACGCGACGAGCGGTCAGAACCGATGTGTCCCGTCCCCTCCGCTCAGCGATGGTCTTCAGAGTGTCGCCTGCCCTGATTCAGGCCACAGTGACAGTGACGACACCACTCTGGCAACCGTCGAACCAGTTCCCGCCTGCGAAGACCAACTGGAAGTCCTCGGACGCGGACGGGGTCGGCACCGAGAACCTGACAGCACCGGCTTTGCCGGTCCGCTTGGTTGCCACCGTGGTCCAGGTGTCGGCCCCAGCAGCACTTTCCTGAAGCGTCACCGGGCGGTGGTGAAGCGCGTGCCCACCACCGAGCAGATCGCCACTGATGACTTCGTGACCCTTCTTCGCGGCCAGCCGAGCACGGATCGACAGCGAACTCGCCTGCTTGATGTGGATGCGGGCGATCGCACTGCGGGCAGCTGCGTTGGTGTCGGTCTTTTTGAAGACGAGCACGTAGCTGGAGCTCGCGGGCGGCGTCACGGAGAAGCTGACGCTGCCGTCGGCGAGGGTGGTAGCCGAACCGATCTTGGCGAGCTTGTGATGCCGGCCGTCCACCCTGCTGAGCAGCCCGACGGTCTCGCCAACCAAGGGGGAGCCGTCAAGGCTCAGCACACCGGACACGGTGTCGCTCGCCCCGGCTTCGATCGACCGCTCGGCGACCGAGATGGTCAGTGAGGTCGAGTCGCTCACCCGAACGGTACCGATGCCGCTGCGCGAACCGCTGATCTGCTGGTCGCCGTGGAACCGCAACTGGTAGTGCGTCGTTGAGGCGGGGGTGACGTAGAACGACACCGCACCATGAGAATCGGTGGAGTGCGCGTCGACCTCGGTCCAGCCGGTGTCAGCGCCCTTGACATGGCCGAACAGCATCACCGCTCGGCTGGCGTTGCCGGCCGATCGCCCGACGCGCAACTGGCCACTGATCGTGTCGCCGCCGCCGGGGTTGATCACTGGATTGGCCACCCGAATCGACAGCGTCGAGTGCGCTCGTGGAGCGGCAGACGCGCCAGCCGCGCCCGCGATGGCCGCGCCGCTGAACGCGGTCACGGCAAGTGCCGTCACCGCCGCGGTGCGGCGAGGAAGACTTGACCTCATTGTTGTCCCTCTCATCCGGCCCCCATCGGGCATCGACCAGACAGCGCGGACACCGGCCGTAGCGTTACACCGTGCCGACCGATCCGCCCCTGACCTTTCGCGATGCCATCCCTGACGACGTCCACCGCGTCGTCGCGCTGGTCACCTCGGCGTACCGAGGCGACGCCAGCCGGATCGGCTGGACGACCGAAGCCGACCTGCTCGACGGTCAACGCACCGATCCCGAGGCGGTGCTCGCGATCATCAACGGATCCGACTCCCGCCTGTTGCTCGCGTGCGCGCCGCCCGACGCCCTCCTCGGCTGCTGCCAGCTCGAACGCCGCCACGGCGGGGTGAGCTACTTCGGCATGTTTGCCGTCTCGCCGTCCGAGCAAGGCGGTGGAGCGGGCCGGCGGATCCTCGCCGAAGCAGAGCGCATCGCAGCCGAGGAATGGTCGGCCACCGCTATGGAGATGACCGTGCTGACGCAGCGGCGCGAGTTGATCGAGTGGTACCTGCGCCGCGGCTACGTCATGACCGGCGAGCAGAGGCCGTTCCCTTACGGTGACGAGCGCTTCGGCCTTCCCCAACGCGACGACCTCGTGTTCGAGGTGCTCGCCAAACCGCTGGTAGCGCGACCCGAGCCACTACCGTGACGTCGTGGGGATCCTGGACGACGTCGATCTGTCGCGTCGCCTGTCGGCTACCGAAGAAGCGGAGCAACTCCAGACCCTGCAACGCCGGATCCTCGAGTTGCGATTGATCTATGCCGGGCTGATCGGTCAGACACACAGTCTCGGGCCGCCGTTGTGCGTCTTGTTCGAAGGGTGGGACGCCGCCGGCAAAGGCGGCTGTATCAAGCGCCTCGTCGCACCGCTGGATCCACGGCACGTGCGGGTCGCTCAGTTCGCCGCACCGACCTACGACGAGAAGCGGCATCATTTCCTCTGGCGATTCTGGCCCTCTCTTCCGGGTTGGGGCGGGATGGCCGTGTTCGACCGGTCCTGGTACGGCCGGGTGCTCGTCGAGCGGGTCGAGAACTTCGCGACCAAGGACCAGTGGCACCGGGCGTACCTGGAGATCAACGAGTTCGAGCACACGCTGGTCGCCGAAGGCATGGTGCTGGTGAAGTTGTGGCTGCACCTGTCCGAAGACGAGCAGCTCAAGCGATTCGAGTCACGGCAGAAGGATCCGCTGCGCACGTGGAAGCTCACGGACGAGGACTGGCGTAACCGCGACAAGCGTGTCGCCTACGAGGCAGCGGTCGAAGAGATGATCACGAAGACCTCGAAACGTCACACCCCCTGGACGATCGTTGAGGCCGAGAACAAGCGCTGGGCGCGGGTCAAGGTGCTCTCGACCGTGATCGAGGCGATGGAAGCCGGGCTGGAAGCGAACCGGCTCGGCACCACGGCGCCGCCGAGGCGCACGCTGCCGGACTGAGTCGGTCAGTCGGGGATCGGTGCCACGCCCGCGATGTGACGTCGAGCCAGGTCCTGGTAGGCGGACGGGTTCGTCTCGACCCAGAACCGCGCTCCCTCGGAGAGCGGACCGGCCGACGTACCAGCAGTGCCCCGAAAGAGGGTCTCCGGCTCGATGACGGCGTTCGGCGGCACGAGCGCGTGCGCGGCGATCATCGCGCGGTCCCCGATCACCGCCCCGTCCTGAACGGTTGCGCCGTTGCCGATCAGCACCTCCGCTCCGACCGTCGCACCGTGGACGACGCACAGGTGAGCCACCGTCGTACCCGGACCGATGTCGACCTGGCCGGCACCGTGCACGATCGAACCGTCCTGGATGTTGGCCCCGGCCCGGATCCGGATCGGTCCGAAGTCGGCTCGGATCACGGCGTTGTACCAGACCGAGGCGCCCGCCTCGATCGTCACCTCACCGACAATGGTCGCCGTCGGCGCGATGAACGCGCTCGGATCCACCGACGGCGATCGTCCTTCGAAGGAAAACAGCGGCATCGCGGCAGCGTATTGGACGGCTTACCCTCGAAGGCGCGGCAAGACCCTGCGATCGGAGTCGCGATGAACTCGGTGAGCGTGCTCGAGGACGCCTACGGGCGGATCAAGGAGTCGATCCACGGCGTCGCGAACGGGCTGTCGGACGCCGACCTGCTTCACCGTCTCGACCGGGACGCCAACCCGATCGGCTGGCTGATCTGGCACGTCGCCCGGGTGCAGGACGACCACGTCGTCGAGGGTGCGGCGGGCGGCGAGCAGGTGTGGGTCGCACATGGCTGGTCAGAGCGCCTCGATCTCCCGTACGACGTGCGGGCGCACGGTTGGGGCATGACGTCCGAGGAAGTCGGCCAGTTCGACGCCTCCGTCGAGGAGGTGATCGGTTACTACGACGCGGTGCACGAGCACGTACTTACCTACCTCGACACGCTCACCGACACCGATCTCGACCGGATCGTCGACACCCGCTGGGACCCGCCGGTGACCCTCGGCGTCCGCCTCGTCAGCGTGCTCGATGACAGCTTGGAGCACGCCGGGCAGGCGGCCTACATCCGGGGGATCCTGGACCGCCGGTGACCGCGCCGCGCCACCCGACCGCCTTCTAGCATCGAGGCGTGCCGACCAGCCATACCGACGACGTCGTCGCCATCGGCCGCCTCCAGGCCGCGTACGCCGACGTCGTCACCCGGCGCGCGTGGGCGGAGTTGGGCGAGCTGTTCCTACCCTCGGCGCAGGTCATCGTCGACACGGTGACGGCCCCGCCGGTTTCGCTCGACGGTCCCGACGAGCTCGGCGCGTTCATCGGCGGTGCAGTCGAGCGTTTCGACCATTTCCAGTTCGTCATCCTCAACGCCGCGATCGACCTCGCCACCGACGGCGACCCGGACTCGGCGCGCGGCCGGATCTTCATGTGCGAGATCCGGCACACGACATCCGGCGAGTGGTCAACGGCGTACGGGCTTTATCAGGACGACTACCGACGAGAGGACGGCGCCTGGAAGATCGCGGGGCGTCGCTATCGCTCGCTCGCCCGCACCGGCGCGAACGAGGGGGTCTTCGGCATCCCGACGGACCTCCCTCCGTTCTCCCGCTGACTGCGCGGCGTTAGAGCGGAGTGACGTAGGCGCCGCTGATGCCGCCGTCGACAAGGAAGGTCGACGCGGTGATGAACGAGGCGTCGTCGGATGCGAGGAAGGTCACCGCCGACGCGATCTCGTCCGCCTCGCCGAAGCGCCCCATCGGGATGTGCACCATCCGCCGGGCCGCGCGCTCCGGGTCCTTGGCGAACAACTCCATCAACAGCGGAGTGTTGATCGGGCCGCACTGCCCGTGAACCAACGGCAAAGCCGAACGGTTCAACCGCACCCTGCTCACCGAATGGGCCTACTCACGAAGCTGGACCTACAACCACCAGCGCACCCGCGCCCTGGACAACTACCTGCGCCGCTACAACACTCAACGAGGTCACTCAGCACTCGCAGGCCGACCCCCAATCAGCCGCCTCGCCACGTGAACAACCTCTCTGGTCGTTACAACTAGACGGTGGTGCAGGCCGGCATCCTCGCTGCGATCCTCGTCGGCGGGGATGTCCGGCC
>DATJWM010000111.1:0-22625 GCA_035501255.1 Mycobacteriales bacterium
TGCCGATGATGATGATGACAACCAGGAGCTCGATGAGGGTGAAGCCCTCGTCGTTCTCCTCCTGCATCTTGCGGAGTCGAGCGAGCATTGCGGATCCTTCCGTAGTTACTTCGGTGAGCCGCGCTGGTGCGCAATCCCCCCTGCGGCGGCCCCTCCTGGTGAAGGTGCCGGCCGAGGCGACCCGGCTGACTCACGTTTGGGCGAGTCCCGTGGCTTTGCGACCCCGCCTCACGACGGGTGTGCCTTTTGCTGGCCGAACGGCTCGATGACACTCACTTTGTCGGACCCGATCCGGAGCCACTTGAATGGCGATTTCCGGCCGAACGACGTGATTACGCCGATCGGCCCTCGTGGACTCCTGCAATCAGCCGCGGACACCACAAAAAATCTCCGCTTCGCCGCCGAGTGAGGCCCGCAGCGGTACCGCGGGCCTCACTCGGGTGTGGCGATTCGAACCGACTAGAACGAGCAGGAGGCGCCGGCGGCCTGCAGGCCACCGTTCTCGCTGTCGTAGAGCCAAACCTTGCTCGACGCCGAGGTCGCGCTCACGCAGTAGCCCTTGTTGGTGCTGTCCACCTTGATGGTCAGCGCCTGGGTGCCACCGCTGTAGTCCGTGGCCGAGGAGTACTTGAAGCCCTCGGACTGAAGCGAGGAAACGGTCGAGGTGTAGGTGCCGTAGTCGGTCAGGTAGGTCTCCTCAGCCGTGGCCGCGTTACGCAGGTCGGACTTGATGCCCGCGTCGTAGCCCTTCTGGCGCTGGTTGAGGAAGACCGGGATCGCGATCGCGGCCAGAATGCCGATGATGATGATGACAACCAGGAGCTCGATGAGGGTGAAGCCCTCGTCGTTCTCCTCCTGCATCTTGCGGAGTCGAGCGAGCATTGCCGATCCTTCCGTCGTTACTTCGGTGAGCCGCGCTGGTGCGCAATCCCCCCTGCGGCGGCCCCTCCTGGTGAAGGTGCCGGCCCAGGCAACCCGGCTGACTCACGGATCCGCGATGTGAGTCCCGTGGCTTTGCGACCCCGCCTCACGACGGGTGTGCCTTGTGCTGGCCGAACGGCTCGATGACTTGGTGTTCGTCGACCGCAATGCGGGTTGACTTAAACGCTGGTCAGAAATTGGTCAGAAATGGCCACCCAGGCGGCGCCATTCGGACCAATGGCCCAAATCCGATGGATCAACGAACATGATGCGGACTCAAGTACGACAACGGCAGTTGCCGATCAAAGCTCAGCGGTCTCCCGCCCAGTCCCGGGCGAAGGTTGCGGGTCCTCGCTCAGCAAGGCGGCCACACGCTGGCGCGAAACCCCGAATCGCTTCGCAATCTGAGCCTGCGAGACACCCGCGTCGAGCATCATCCGCACCACGGCCCGGCGAAACCGCGCGCCGGCGATCGCGAGACGCTCCTGACCCTCGGCCAACTTGAGGATCACCGTCGGGTCAGCCTCGCGTGCGACCATCTCGCGATAGCCGACTCCGGCCGCTCGGTCCGCGCGGAACTGGTCGATCCGATCGAGGGTGGTCATCCAGGTTGCGACGTTGGCTCGCAGTGCCTTGGCCAGGTCGTTGGTCGCCTCGAGTAGCGGGTCGGGCGGCTCATCGGCATCGATGTGCAGCTCCGCCGACCGCTCCACCTCACCTGTCGCCATCGTCCCAGTGTGCCCTGCGGACGAAGGAGTTGGCTGTGACTCAGCTGCCGATGTGGTTGTACACGTCGAAGATCGGCAGGTAGAGGCACACGATCATGCCACCGACGAGACCACCCAGAACGGCGATCATGATCGGCTCGATGAGCGCGGTCAACGACTCGGTGGTGGCTTCGACCTCCTGGTCGTAGAAGTCGCTGATCTTGTGCAACATCGTGTCGAGTGCACCGGTGTCCTCTCCGACCGCCATCATCTGCACGACCATCGGCGGGAAGACGGCATGCTCGCTGAGCGGCTGGGTGAGCGACTCACCCTGGCGGACGCTCTCCTGCACGTCGCGGACCGCCTGGGTGATCGTCCAGTTGCCGGTGGTGTCGGCGACGATGTCGAGCGCCTGAAGGATCGGGACACCGGACCGGATCATCGTGCCGAGGTTGCGAGCGAAGCGAGCGATCGCGACCTTCTGGAACAACATCCCGAACACCGGAACCTTGAGCTTCCACGGGTCCACGACCCGGCGAACCTCCTCGCGGTGCTTGACCCGCTTCCAGACCACGGCGAAGGCGATGGCGCCGATGATGCCCAGCGGCAGCAGGAATTTCATCGCGTGTGAGATATCCACCAGCATCTGAGTCGGCGCCGGGAGCTTCGTACCGAGCGTCCCGAAGATCTTCGCAAACGACGGCACCACAAACGTCAGCATGATGATCAAGGCGATGATCGCGATGCATCCGACCACGATCGGGTAGGTCATCGCAGACTTGATCTTCGAACGGAGCTTGACCTCCGCCTCGTAGTTCTCGGCGATCTGGAGCAGGACGGCATCCAGGAAGCCGCCGATCTCGCCCGCCTTGCAGAGGTTGACCATGAGGGGCGGGAAGACCTTCGGGTGCTTGCCCATAGCCAGCGACAACGACGACCCGGCCTCGACCTCGTTGCGCACCTCGGCGATCCGCCGCGCGAGCTCCGGGCTCTCCGTCTGTTCCGAAAGGATCGTCAGCGCCCGCATCAGGGACAGACCCGAGTTGATCATGGTCGCGAACTGGCGGGAGAAGATCGCGAGATCGCGCAGCTTGACCTTGCCGCCAAAGCCCGGGATCTTCAGTTCCTTTTGCAGACCACTGTTCGCGGCCTCGATCGAGACCGGGGCGTAGCCCATCGCCTTGAGTCGCTGGACCAGCGCCGCTTCGGTCTCGGCCGCCAGTTCACCGTTGACGAGCTTGCCGGCTCGGTCCCGAACCGAGTACTTGAAGGTCGTTGTGCCTGCCATGTCCGGTCCTCTCAGCCCCGGCCGGTGAGCCGGTTGAAGTCCTCGACGTGGTGGCACTTCTCCAGCCCGGTCTCGTAGGTGACGCGACCGGACCGGACGAGCTCGGCGAGGTGCTGGTCGAGGGTGTGCATGCCGTGCTTGGCACCCGCTTGAAGAGCGGAGTAGATCTGGTGGGTCTTGCCTTCACGGATGAGGTTGCGGATCGCCGGAGTGGCAACCAGCACCTCGGTCGCCACTGCGCGGCCCTTGCCATCGAAGGTCTTACACAGCGTCTGGCAGATGACCCCCTGGAGGGCTCCCGCGAGCTGGACCCGAATCTGCTGTTGCTGATGCGGCGGGAACACGTCGATGACGCGGTCGATGGTCTGCGCGGCGTCCTGGGTGTGGAGCGTCGCGAACACTAGGTGACCGGTTTCAGCGGCGGTCAGGGCAACCGAGATCGTTTCGAGGTCACGCATCTCGCCGACCAGGATGATGTCGGGGTCCTGGCGCAGCACGTGCTTGAGGGCGTTCTGGAACGACCAGGTGTCCTCCCCCACCTCGCGCTGGTTGACCAGGCAGCTCTTGTGGCGGTGCAGGAACTCGATCGGGTCTTCCACCGTCATGATGTGGTCTCGGCGCTGGCGATTGGCCAGGTCGACGAGCGATGCGAGAGTGGTCGACTTTCCCGAACCTGTCGGGCCGGTCACGAGCACGAATCCGCGCGGCAGCATCGAGAAGTTCGCAACCGACGGTGGAACGCCGAGTTCCTCCAGGGCCTTGATCTCGAAGGGGATGATTCGGAATGCCGCGCCGAGCGCGTCGCGCTGGCGGTAGACGTTGACCCGGAACCGGGCCCGTCCGGGGACGGCGTAGGCGAGATCGAGCTCGAGGTTCTCCTCGAAGTGCTCGCGCTGCTTTTGGGTGAGGATCGCGTAGATCATTCGCTGGATGACCGGTGGGGTGAGGATTGCACGGTCGGGCATCTCGGCCAGCGAGCCGTTGACCCGCAGCATCGGCCGGGCGCCGGCAGACAGGTGCAGGTCAGAGGCGCCGCTGTCCTGGCACTCGACAAGAAGGTCGGTCAACAGGCTGGCCTCGACCTCGCTGTCCTCCTCGAGCGCTGCCCGGGCGTAGGCGATGTCGCGCTCAATGTCCTCGGCGACGGCGCCGGTGGGCGGTGCCATCCCGGCCGCCGAGCCAGCCGTGTTGGGCGCCGGAATCGCGGGAGCGTAGTCCGGGATCGCCGCGGGCGGGGCCGCAGGCGGGGCCGCAGGCGGGGCCATCGTCGGCGCCGTAGCGGCGACGGGAGGCGCAGTCGGCGCCGCAGCGGTCGGCGGTGGGGCAGCCGGCGCCGTAGCGGCGACGGGAGGCGCAGTCGGCGCCGCAGCGGCGACCGGAGGCGCGGTCGGCGCCGTAGCGGTCGGCGGTGGGGCAGCCGGCGGGGGCGGGACTGGTGCCACCGGCGCTGCCGGCGGGGCGGCGACGGCCGGGGCCGCGCTCATCCCGGTCTCGGGCGTCCACCCCGGGTCGAGCGGGGACACCGCTGCTGTCGCACTCGGCATGACGCCCGGCACGACCGGCGCGCCTTCGCTTCCCTGTGTCTCCACGGATTGTCCCCTCGTCTACGTGCGTCCGCATGCGGACGGCACTAGTCCTCCCGCACGTCTGGCATCGGCCGGGATGGAGTAGTTCTTGAGCAACCGATCGGTCACCGGCGCTTGCTCCGGTCGCGCTGGTTAGGCAACAACCCGGAGGATCTCCTCGAGCGAGGTCACCCCGGCGAGCACCTTGGCCATGCCGTCCAGCCGGAGGGTGGTCATCCCCTGTTCGACCGCAACGTGGCCGATGTCGATCGCCGACGCTCGGGCTACGGTCATCCGCTCGATGTCCTCGCTCACGGTCATGACCTCGTGAAGGGCCAATCGGCCGCGGTAACCGGTCTTGGCGCACGCCGCGCAACCGACCGGCTGGAACAGCGTCGGGAGCTCCTCACCCTCGGTCCACGGGTAGTTCGACGCGATCAACACGTCCGGTTCAGGGGTGTAGGGCTCCTTGCACTTGTCGCAGAGCCTGCGGGCAAGTCGCTGGGCGAGCACCGAGTCGAGCGCCGAACCGACGAGGAACGGTTCGATACCCATTTCGACCAGACGGGTCATCGCCGAGGGCGCGTCGTTCGTGTGCAAGCTGGACAGCACGAGGTGACCCGTCAGCGCTGCCTCGATGGCGATCTGAGCGGTTTCGTGGTCACGAATCTCACCGATCAGTACGACGTCGGGGTCGGACCGCAGGATTGACCGCAGCGCAGTGGCGAACGTCAACCCGGCCTTCGGATTCGTCTGGACCTGGTTGATCCCGCCGATCCGATACTCAACCGGGTCCTCGACCGTGATCACGTTGATCTCGGGCCGGCTGACGATATTCAGCGTGGCGTACAAGGTCGTCGACTTGCCCGAGCCGGTCGGGCCGGTGACGAGGATCATGCCGTAGGGCTTGGTAAAGCTCACGGCGTACCGGTCGTAGTTGTCCTGGCTGAAGCCCAGGTCGGAGAGGTTCATCATCGCGGTCGAGTTGTCGAGAACCCGCATGACGACCTTCTCCCCCCACACGGTCGGGAGCGTGGCGACCCGCAGGTCGATCTTCTTCCCGGCCACGTTCACCGACAGGCGGCCGTCCTGGGGGATCCGACGCTCGGCGATGTTGATGTCGGCCATGATCTTCAGTCGGCTGATGACGCCGGACTGGATGTTCTTCGGCGAGCGCATGATCTCGTGGAGGACACCGTCGATTCGGAAGCGCACCCGAAGCTCGCGCTCGGTCGGTTCGAGATGGATGTCCGAGGCTCGGTCGTTGATCGCCTGGGTGATCAGGAGGTTGACGAACTTGACGATCGGGGCGTCCTCGACGACCTCCTTGAGCCCGTCGAGGCTCTCCTCCTCCTCGTGATCGAGCACCATGGTGAGGTCGTCGAGGTCGGAGTCGGCGCGGTGGTACCGGTTGATCGCGGCAATGACGTCGCTTTTCGTCGCGACGACCGGCTTGACTTCGACACCAGTGATCGAGCGGATGTCGTCGATCGCGAAGACGTTGGCGGGGTCGGACATCGCGACCAGCAGCTTGCCGTCCTCATAGCCGATCGGAAGCGCGTTGTAACGCCGGCAGACGGCCTGCGGCACGGATGACAACGCGGCCCCGTCGACGCTGGCCTCAGCGAGGTCGACGAAGGGCATGCCGATCTGCTGCGCGAGCGCAGCGACGAGCTGGCTCTCGGTGAGCACCCCGTTGTCGACGAGCACCCGACCGAGGGCCCGGCCGGCTTTCTGATGCTCGTCATAGGCGTCGAAGAGCTGTTGCTGCGTGACGAGACCGTCCTCGAGCAGGATGTCCCCGAGCTGTTTCACGACCTACCCCCGCTGAGATGATTGTTGTGGGCAATTGGTAGAGATTGCGTGAGATCTCCGGACCAGGCGGCCACGGCAGCGACTGCGCACAGGGCGACGCCCGCCATCACCACCGATCGTCTCGCTCGCGAGGCTCGCGCCGGTGCCGGACCGCGGTCGGCCCACCGCTGCCCGGCAACCGCGCCCGCGAGCACGGCTGCCAGAGCAAAGTCGGCGGCGTAGGACCAGTCGAAGTCCACGGCGGAGTGCAGCAGCATCGCACCGAGGCACAGCGGGAGCACGAACCTGGCGACCGAGTCGTCGCGCCGGCGAACCGCGCGCAGGAGAGCGGACAACGTCCACCAGCTGAGCGCGACAACGGCGATCCCGAACGGTACGGCCAGCAACAGGCCACCGTCGGAGAGCGCCTGAAGGTAGCCGTTATGGGCGAGTGGT
The DNA here is from genome assembly GCA_035501255.1 of Mycobacteriales bacterium. GTDB lineage: Bacteria > Actinomycetota > Actinomycetes > JAFAQI01 > JAFAQI01 > JAFAZI01. Next base: position 6,732 of record DATJWM010000111.1, read on the forward strand.
GACAGTGGCCAGCCCGACGGGTCGTGACCCACGGACTCCGAAGCGAGGGAGTGGTAGCCCCCGCCCACCAGCGGATGCCGACCGAACACGCCGAGTGCCTCGCGCCAGAAATCGATCCGGTAACCGCCGTTCTGGCCGAGGGATTGGCCGCCGGCGCGGGCCGCGGTGCCCGCAAATGGCAGGGAGCGATGCGGGAAGAACGGCGGACCGGCGACCGCGAAGATGCCGGCAACCGCAACCAGCACGGCGAGCGCGAATCGGCGGATAGCGGCGAGTCCGCCGCCGCGGGCGGCCATCGCCCCGACCAGCACGACTGCGGCGGCGAAGCACGCGTCGCTCGCCCGGCTGGTCGAGTAGACCAAGCCGATGCTGCCGAGCACGAGTCCGACCAAGCCGAACAGCGCGGTCGCGCGACGTTTCCGCAGCCACAGGGCGAGTCCGACCACCGTTCCAGGGAGGAGAAAAGCCGCAAACGGATCATGCCAATAGAAGGTGCCCACGATCGGTTGGCGGGGATCTCCGCCCCCCCACCAGGCGAGCCACGACTCGGCGACCTCCACCTGGACCCCCGCGACGAGCAGGAGCGCCAGGAAGTCCACGAACCTGCGGTCGCGGACCACGGCGGCCGCGACCGCGATCACGGTCCACGCAGCCCCCACATAGGACGCGGCCGTCGTTGCCCCGGCCCACCCGGTAGGAGCGAACAGGGCGACGCCGAAGGCACCCACGGAGATCGCGCCAGCGCTCCACACGGCGGAGCGAGGGACCCAGCGCTGCGGCTGGATCGCCAGGATGGACAGGCCAGTGAGGATCACCCCGCCGGTGACCGCGCCCGCCTCCCGGCCACCCCATAGCCGAGGAGCCACGAGCAGCCACCAACCGCACATGAGGAGGACCACGGCGACAGGAACCGAGGCTCGCCAGGCGGTCCGCACCGGAGCCGACTCAGGCGCGGACGCCTGCTCGGGTGGTGCCGCAACTGCGCGCGAGGATGCGGCGACCGGGGCCTGGGTCACTCTCTGGGCATCGGCGCGAACCCCGCGGTGCTTGACCGGGCCCACCGGGCGGCCCTCGCGCCCTACTTCCTCGCCGGGTTGGCCGGCGTACCGGTCAAAAGATCCAGGTAGGCGCGGCCGACGGAGTCCCAGGAGAACAGCGCTTCAGCGCGCGTGCGGCTCCGCACCCGGGCGGCGGCGAGCTCGGGCGCGCTCAGCCGGTCGACGGCAACGAACAGGTCGCTGAGATCGCGCTCGTCCGCGAAGTACCAGGCATCCGGCCCGGCGACCTCGCGGTTCTCGGGCGTGTCGAGGACGAGGCACAGGTTGCCCGCGCCCATTGCCTCGATCAGGGCGGGATGGGTACCCCCGACCTCGGTCGCATGCACATAGCACTGAGCATTGCTCTGCAGCGCGGTGTAGGGCGCGCCGAAGACCGGCCCGGGCAGGATCGCGGTGTCCGCGGCCGCGGCGCGAACTTCCGCCTCGAGGTCGCGGTCATAGGTGGCGGATCCCAGCATGACGAGCCCCAACGATGAGTGCGTCGCCGCGTGCGCACGCACGACCATCAGCGGGTTGTTCTCCCGCTCCCAGCGAGAAACGTAGAGAACGAAGCGCTCCGGGAGGTCGGAGAACGGCTCGGGAAGGGGCAGCCCGCGCTCCACCAGATCCGCGCCATAGGGGATCATGACGGACTCCGTGTCATGGCGAACCCGGTAGTAGGTGCGGACTTCCTCGGCGTCGGTCACGAGCACGCTCGAGAGTCGGACCGAGATCCACTCGCCGACGCGATACCAGGTGCGACCGAGGACGCCCCACTTTCCCCGCCGCCATTCGAGCCCGTCGACGTTCATCACCACGCGACGGCCGGCGAGCCGAAGCACGGGAAGCACCGGTGCGTTCGCCGCGTTGCACACGATCGCGTTGCGGATCCGCGTTCTTGTGATCAGGTGCAGCATCGACAGGTTGGTGTGCACGACCGTGTCGAGGTACTTGGTGGTAATCGTCGGGAGGGTGACCAGCCGCACCCCGCGCCAGTTGCCTGCCACGGTCGCGTGGTGCTGCCGGCAGTACACGGTCACCGGCACACCGTGGGCGACGAGGTAGAGCGCGAGCCGCTCGGCGAAGGTCTCGAACCCGCCGTAGTTGGCCGGGATTCCCCTCGTCCCGAGAATCGCGACCCCGCGGTCGAGGCGGCGCGCCCGAGTTCGTACCGCACGACGCGTTGGCGACAAGCCAGCGGCGCGTAGCAATGGCACGCCGTGGAGCATCGCGATGCTCGCGACCCGCAGTTCCAGACCGGCAAGACCGGGCGCGAGCAAGACGTCCACTCCGGCCCCCGATAGCGCAGCCGCGAGGGTCCCCGCTTCGGTCGGATCGGTGTCTGCCGTCAGGATCAGCCCGTCGAGTCGCAGCTCACGCGCCCGAACGGCCAGGTCCTGCGCTGCCATGTCGTTCGGGAGGACCTCGACGACCGTAAACGGTGCCCCTTCCGCCCTCGTGAGGTCACCCAACAGGCGACGCCCGGCGGGATCGTCGCCGACGAGAGCGTAACGTTCCAACCCGATTCCGAGCGGCACCAGCATCCGCCGACCGGCGCGGATCAGCCGCCGGGACAGCAGCGAGAAGAGCATCAGCGCGAGCGTCACCAGCCAGATCCAGGACCGGGACAGATCGCCGGAGAGCCCAAACTGGTTGACGAGGAAGACCGCGAGGCCGATCGCGAGCGCGGACTCGACCGCCGCCTCGACGTTGGACTCGCCGGGCCGCAAGACCTGCCGCCGATACAGGCCCGCCGCCCGCCCCGCGAACACCGAGCCGACCGCGAGACCCACAGTCATCGCCTGGTAACGGACGACGAGGTAGCCCGGCACATGCAACCCACCGAACCGAACGGAATACGCAACGAAACCGGCGAGAAGTCCGAACGCGACGTCGACCACCGCGAGGAGACCGTCCGTCCGCCGACGGAAGGCCAGCATCGCACGCATTCGTGAAACCTACTGGCCGCCGGTGCGTGCTCGGGTCAACAACGCCGACAGGCGATCACGGGTTACCCGCCGATGTCGATCCTCCGCCATCCCGGCTACGGAGAAGTCTTCGAACCGCTCGTCGTACCGGGACGACGCAACCGACCAGCCAGCCCCCGCGGAGGTTACGCCGGGCGTAGCGAGCAGCCGACCGGTCATACTCCTCCGACACCCACAGGCCGCTGCGGACCCGCTCGCGAGCGATCGAGGCGCCACCGGTGTGCTCTGCGGCGAGTCCACCGAGGTAGAGACATCGCCGACCGAGACCGGCCATCCGCCGTGCGAGGTCGGCGTCGTTGAAGAACAGCGGGTACGCCGGGTCGAACAATCGAACGCCGACATCGGCGCGGCGCACCAACAGGCAGGCCGCGGCTGGCTGGTCGATCAGCGCGGTCGACGATAGGTCGACATCCCGGCACAGGTAGCGCTCATAGGAGGATCGCAACACCGGGCGAAGCGGCGGTACGAGGTCGGCGAGCAAGGCAGCCGTCGTGGCAAGGCGGCGCAGGTAGGGCTGGCTGGCGCCGTTGGGCGATTCCAAGCGAGGCGCGACCGCCCACAGGCCCGGATCGTCGGACAGCGCCGTCGCGAGCTGCTCGACGACGGAGCGCGCGATGCGCACGTCGGGGTTGAGGAGAAGGACGAGATCTGCGACTCCCCGGTCGTAGGCGAGGTTGCTTGCCGCCGCGTACATCACGTTCGTCCCGTCACCGAGAACCGAACTCCCGGTCGGGGGGTGGGCGAGCACCTCGCCGGAGTTGTCCACGATCCAGATCGTCGTCGCCGGCCCCTGCACCTCCCGCGCCGCCGCAACTGCATCATCACCCGTCAGGTAGTTGACGATGATCACGTCGATGCTGGGAGTCATCGGTCCAGGTACCGCTCGAACGCCCGGCGCTTGGCCCGCATCCGTCCGCGAAGCCGAAAGGCATCCCTAAGCGCGGGCAATGACGAACGCTCCACCGTGATCGTGGCGCCGGCCACCACGACGTCGCGCACTCCGGCCAGCACGCGATTGCCGGGACGATGCGGACCCAGCTTGAATCGCAGGAGGAACCGATTGCGAACCCCCAGCGCGTCGAGATCGTCCGACGCCCCACGCCGCGTTCCCCGTAGACCCCGCACGTGCCGCCCGGTCGCGGCCGGCACGAGCCAGGACTCGACCCCCACCAAGCCGGCGCGAACGCCGATCTCGGCGTCCTCCCGGTAGGCGATGAAGTCCTCGTCGAAGAACTCCCCGCAGACCGCAACGAGCCGCTCCCAGGCCTGTCGATCCACGAGGATGCACGCGCCGGAGATACCGGCCACCCGTCGTGGTTCCCGGGGGGCCGATGCGATCGGCTTGCCCTGACGATCGTCGAGATGGCGCCCGGTTCGAGTCCAGATGATGCCTGCGGTGTCGATCCGGCCCTCGCCTTCGAGCGTCTGCGGGTCCGCGAGCTCGAGCAGCGGGCCGACGAGCGAGCCCGGGTGATCCCGAGCATGATCGAGCAGGAGTCGCAGCGCGTTGGAGTCGAGGACCACGTCGGGGTTGAGCACGAGTGCGTGGGTCACGCCCGCGGTGAACTGTGCTTCGAGCGTCGCGTTGTGAGCGGCGGAGAAGCCAACGTTGGTTGCCGAGGTGACCAGCGCCACGGAGGGCGGCAGAAGATCCTCGATCGCCGTGCACTCCTTCGCAGTGGCACCATTCGCGTGCACCCGAATCGCCTCGACCTCGGCCGTCTGGTCAAGCACCCCCGATATCGTCCTGGCGAGGCGTACCGGATCGGAATGGAAGGTGACGATTGACACGCCGACAGCAGGGTCAGCCCTCATGCTGAGTCCGGATGGCGATCGCGTCCTCGTCATCGCGCACGAAGCGAGTCGCACCGGTGCGGTCATTCAACTTGAGACCGTACTCACCGAGTGGGCGAAGGTCGGACGGGAATTCGACGTGATCGTCCGCCGCCCCGGCCGGCTCCTCGAACACCTCGCCTCACTGGCGCCGACGACCTGCCTCACACCGCCGCACACCCGCCCGGCTCGGCGGGCCGTTGACAAGATGAGGTGGTCCGGGCCGCTCGACAAGGCCTTGCTCGCACTGCCCGAAGCTCGGCGGCTCCTTGCTCGACGGCACTCGGCGATCTTCCTCAACACGGCTACTCATGGTGACATCGCGGACGCGCTCCCCCGCCTTCCGACACTCACCTGGGTGCACGAGCAACGGCGCCTCCTTGACCACCTCTGCCGGCCACGTGACATCACGCGCGCGCTGGCAGGGTCCACGCGCCTTGCGGCCGTGTCGGAATCGGTCCGCGATGACCTTGACCTCCTGTTGGGCTCGGTCGAACGGGACATCCCGATCGTTCGCCCCACGATCGATCCCTCCCCCACGCCCCGACCCGGTCTGCATCGCGCCCGGTTACGCGAGAGTCTCGGCCTCCCGGATGGGGCCGTTCTCGTCGGCGCCTGCGGAGCGTTGAGCTGGGAGAAGTCGCCCGAGATGTTCCTCGATGTCGCCCGGCTCGCGGCTGCCGAGCTGAGCGACGATTGCTGCGTCGCCTTCGCCTGGCTGGGCGAAGGCGCCAAGCCCGACGTACGAGCAAGGCTGATCGAGGAGGCTCGACGAGTCGGCGCGACGCAGGTGCACTTTCTCGGTGAGTTGTCGGACCCGAGACCATTCTTCGCCGCCCTTGACCTCTACCTCGTCACCTCGACCCTGGACTCCTTCCCTGTCGCCGCACTCGAGGCGGCCCGCGACGGGTCACCCATCGTGTGCTTCGCCGGTGCTGGCGGGATCAAGGAGTTCGTCGCCACCGATGCCGGCGTCGTGCTCGCCGATCGGCAAGCACCGTTGATGGCTCGGGAGGTGGTACGACTCGCCCGCGCCACCGAAACGCGGCACCTGCTCGGTGAGGCGGCCCGTCAGCGGGTGCTGAAGGAGTACCGCCCGAGCCTCACCGCGGACACCCTCTGGAGGATGGCCACCGATCGAAGGGGGTGAGAGATCACTGCGCCCCCAACCAGCAGCGGAACTCGCGGCGAAACTCGTCGGCGTTCCAGTTGCCGACCCGATACCGGGGGACGCGTCGGGGATCGGTCCACCAACCGACCGGGCCATGATCGGTCGTGAATGCTGCCCTGTACCGGGAACGAACCAGGCGCAGTGTCCTACGGTCATAGCTCCCACGGTCACCGTAGGGGTAGGCAAACAGGTCGACCGGTTCGCCGCAGGCGGCCGCCAAACGCCGTTGCGACCCTTCGATCTCGGTCTTCTGCAGCTGGAGGGACTGGCCTGCGAGCCGGACATGGCTCACCGCGTGCGAACCGACTTCGACGCCGGGAAGCTCGCGGAGCCGAGCGAGGTCGCCCGGCGTCAAGAACTCACCCTCCCGAGGACGGGCGGAGCTGTCGCCGTCCCTGACGTCGATCTCAGCGAGAACGCCGCTGATGACGTCGACCGGGAGCGTGTACAGACGATTTCGCAGTGCGGTGAGTGCTCGACGGCGTGCCGCGACGTTGCCGACGTCGGCGGTGACGGTGCACGAGCCAACCGTGACCGTCAGATGACGGGACGCGGACCGTGGTGACCCAACAATGCGGGCTAGCCGATCCCACCAGAACTCGTGATCCGGTTGAAGGACGCTCGTGGTGACGAAGAAGGTCGCCGGAAGCCCGGCGGCGCGCAGTTGCGGAGCGGCGACGACGTAGTTGTCGCGATAGCCGTCATCGAAAGTCACCGCCACGTGAGCACGACGACGGCGGTGAAACCTCCCGTCGACGATCTGCCGAGCCGGCACCACGTCTGCCAGCTCGCACATCACGTCGAGATGATCCTGGAAGTTCGCCGGAGTGACGGCGAGCGAGAACGGGTCCTCCGGATCATCCGACACGCGGTGGTAGTACAGCACCAGCGCGCGCGCCGAGCCCGGGCTCACAGTGTCACCCTGGCGCAGGCCAGCATCGGATATCGCGAATCGTGCGCGGCCAACTCCGAGTCGTCGAGTTCCTCCGCGGCAATCCCCATCAAAAAGGCCATCGAGGTCAGCACGTTGCCGAAGCCCACCACCGCTCGACCGGCACCGGGTAGCGCCTCGTCCAGCAGTCGTTCGAGCCCGGCAGGTGTCAGACGTCGCAGATCTCCATCCGGTCCGCAGGTTTCGTCCAGGCGGCTCACCGTCGGCACAGTGAGAAGCAGCACGCCCCCAGCCACGCATGCCGCCGCCAACGTGCGCAGCGCACTTACCGGGTCGTTCAAATACTGCAGAGTCTGCGGAGCAACGACACACTCGAAGGTTGCGGGCTCCACCGATCCGGGAGTGTCCAAATCGGCAATGTAGGTCGCGAGGACGTTCGTGGGGTCGATGTCGAGGATCGTCACGCTCGCTTCGCTGCTGTCGGCAAACCGCCCCGACCATTCGTCGTTTTGCAGTTCGAGGATGCGACCGACAAAAGCGTCCCGGTTCGCCGACATGAACTGCTGCAGGTACCACCTGTCGATGGGGGTGCCGCGGCCGTAACCGTAGTGATCGTTCACCGGCGTCGTCCGTCGAAACGACCCCCAGCGAACGGGTGACCGAACGCCGACCTCGGCCCGTGACCGAACGCGCTTCACCAGGTCGCGGGCCGGATCGGGTAGCCGTCGACCGGCTTCAACCAGCCAAGGAGCACGGCGGGCGGGATGACTCATCGGCGAAGTCCCAGCGCATCAAGTCCCGCGGCCACACCGCGGTGAGTCGTGGCGCCAGCCAGCCCGCCGAGGAGACACCCGACGGCGACCGCGACGCAATCAACAAGCGCCGAGCCCGGTGTCCCGGGCGACCACGCCAATCCGATCACGGCGCCGAGAACAGCGCCACCGCTGGTGCGGGCGAGCGCCCAATCCCACGGCCAGATTCCGAATCTGCGCACGAGCGACCACGAGCACATGAGGTTGGCGAGCACCAAAGCGATCGACGTTGCGAGGGCGGCGCCCATCGCCCCGAGCGACGGCACGAGTAGAGCGCAGGAGAGCAGACTCACGGCGAGGCAGACCGCCTGTCGGCGCGCGACCACCCCGGCGAGACCCTGCGCATCCAGCGTGAGGCCGTTGAAGCCAAAGCCCACCTGGGCCGCCACGCCGACACCGAGAACGCGGAGCCAGGCCGCCTGCGACGAACTGGCGGCGGAGAACAACACCGTGAGCGCAGCGTGCGGACACAGGAGCATCACCGCGATCGCCGGGGCGCACAGCACCATGCTCCACCGCGACGCGAGGTGGTAAAGACGGGCGGTGGCTTGTGGATCGCGGCGGACCGCCACCCGCGCCGCAGCGGGCACGTAGAAACTGCCGACGATGGCCGGCATCCCCAGGACGCCATTGGCGACCATCGACAGCGGGGCATAGGAAGCGACGGCGTCGACGCCGCGATCGATTCCCAGGACGACCACGTCGAGCTCCGAGACAGCGGTCGCGAACAGACCCGTCAACAACACTGCCGCGGCAAACGGCACCATCTCCCGCGCGGCGAGCGGCAACCGCCAGGACCGACCGACTCCGCCTCCGACCGCGTTCCTCGGTACGCCGCATCGTCGGACAGCGAGCAGGACGAGCGACTCGACGCTGAGCGCGACCACCGCCTGCGTGGCGGTGACGGTCGCGTGCGCGAGGAGAAGGGTCACGACGATGCCGGCGAAGACCGCGGCCGAGGTGAGCGTCGCAACCGAACTCACGACCGGGCGATGCACCGCCCGCAAAGACCCGCCATAGACGGCGGCATACGGCGCGCACACCGCCACCGGCACGGACAGGAGGAGCACGCCCGCACCCACTCCGCCGCGGGCGGTCAGGTGCATCGCGGCGGCGATCAGAGCGACGAGGACGGCGCCACACACCGCGGCGTACCTCGCGATGATCAGCCCGGACCGGTAGCTCGGGAGACTGTCTCCACGACCGGACTCAAGGTCGATCGCCGCGAATCGGGCCACCGTCGCTTCGAGGCCGAACGCGCTTGCGATCGCGACCAGGCCGACGGCGGACCGAACGAAGGCGTAATTGCCGAACTCGGATTGCGACATGGATCGCACCAGGACAACCGTGATGATGGGCCCACCGGCCACCGTGAGCACCCAGGTCAGACCAGTCCACAGGGCGCCCGAACGCACCTGAGACTGCGGATCGACGCGCGGGCGCGATGTGCGCGTCCGCGGTCCCGCGGTCTCCACCATCGCACTAGCCCCCATAGCCGAACATCCGGATCACGTCGCCCAGCTGGCGTTCGATCAACCCGACCTGGCTCGGCGAGAGGTCGTCGCGCCAGCGACCGACGGATGCCTCCGGACGCGGGGTCGTTGAATGCCGTCGATACTGCGCTCCTCGGGGAGCAAGAACGGACGGATCAAGCGGGAGGTCAAGCCAGGCGGAGATTCGGGCCGCCGCACGCACGCCGTCGGCGACGAGATCCTCGTAACGCACCCAGATGGCATCGCCGGTGCTCGCGGCAGCCTCCATCTCGCGGTAGTTGCGGGCCATGCTTGCCACCAACTCGACGAGATACTCCTCGTCGGTCTGGTTCGGTCGCCTGCCAAATCCGGCGAAGCCCCGGCGGGCGTCGAAGGCATGCACGGAGGCGACGATGTCTCGCGGGTCGCGAACCAGGTTCAGCGACCGCGTTTCGACGCCGGAACTACCGAAGAGCGTCGGGCCGTCCCCCCACGCCTTCTCGGCGTACATTCGCACACCGCGATCACCGGACGCCGCCCGCACCGACTCGGAGAATGCCGCCCAGAGGTGGCGGGCCGCACCGAGCTGAAGGCGTCGAACGTCGACGATCTCGGATCGGAAGGGCAACGGACCGATGAGGTGCGGCGGGCCTTCGAGCAGGACCCCCTGATCCCATCCCGCAACGGACTGGGGCGGGAGGGCCATGGTGTCGACCATGCGAGCGAGGTAGGTCAAGAACCGGAACTCGTAGGGGTAGGTGCGGTCGAAGGCGATTTGGTCGCTCGTGCCGAGCAGCGCCATCAGCATCGTGCTGCCCGTGCGACCCTCCAACGGTCTGACCAGCAACGCGATCAGATCGTCTCCAGCCGGGGCCGGCGCGGCAGATCGGGATCGCCGCACGGCCCGGGCGCGGCGGAAGCCTCGCCCGACGCGTGCAGGGACGTCGGCGATGCTCGAAAGGCTCCTGTCCGTCACGCCGGCCACGAGAAAGAGGTCGGACCATCGGGTCACAGGCTTTAGCCCGATCGGGCTAATCGGGGGCCACGAACGGCGTACCGCTGACCGACCGCCCCCCGACCAGATCGCGGGCTCGCGGGCGCAGACGCGTGCTCGCTACTGCGCGGACCTGCCGGTCGGCCCGATGATCCGACCCGCGGCGGCGTGGAGCGCCGCAGCGGTCTCGTCGTCTGCCCCGAGGTGCATATGTGACCCGTCGTTGAAGACCAAGTGCACGCTGGTCCCGGTCCCGACCTGGTCCGTCGAGGGGCTGACCGGCGTGCTGCCTCCGCCCACTTCCCGCGCAGGGGCGGAGGCAGCGACGTGAGCAGGCGCACTCGGAGGCAGTGCGACCTCGCCCCACGAGCCCGGGCGATGGCTGGGTGCAGCGTGAGCCCCGGTCGAACGGGGCGCTCGCAGCCAGCCGAACCAGCGCACGGTGCCTTCTAGGCCTGCACGGCCGCCGGCGAGTCGATCGACTCGACCACGGCATAGAGCAGGGCGAGCAGGATGGACTTCACCGACTCCCGATCGGTCACGTCGCACGGGACGACGGGGACGTCGGCGTCGAGCTCGAGCGCACTCCGAACGTGTGCCTCTTCGGCCTCGTCCATCCCCTGCGACCGGTTGAGCCCGACGACGAACGGCACACGAGCCATCTTGCGAAACGCCGCGAGGATGCCCATCGCCTCGTCGAGGGACTCCGGGCGGGTTGCGTCGACGAGCAGGATGTAGCCGAGCATTCCCTCGCCAAGGATCTCCCACATGAAGTCGAAGCGGTCCTGCCCCGGCGTACCGAACAGGTAGAGAACGAGGTCGCGATCGATCGTGATCCGGCCGAAGTCCATGGCGACCGTGGTGTCGGTCTTGCGGGAGCGAGTCTCATCGGTGATGCCGCGTTCGGTGGACAGGACCGTGATCTCGCTGATCGTCCGGATCAGCGTGGTCTTGCCGGCCGCGAACGGTCCCGTCACCACGATCTTCACCGCGGTGCCGGTGTTGCGCCGTCGATTCCTGGCTGCCATCGGTTTACAACCCCCTCACGCCAGCGATCAGGCGCAGCAACAAGCTTTTGTTCACGCTTGGGTCTCGTTCGATCGCTCCGGCCGGGGCCGGTGCAGTGAGAACCCCTCCTCCGACCGCTGCGGCAGCAAGCGGCTCCGGATGGTCCACTTCCCGCTGCGGAAGGAACGGTTCCGGACGCTGTGGGGTCACGGATGCGATCTCTTCGCTCAGCGTCGACGACCGTGGCAAGGTCGCGAGGTCCGCGACCTGCGCGCCCGCATGTTCCTGGTCCGGCTGGCCGCCGTCACCGGACGGTGTCGGCTCGGGTAGACCGGCCGACGCGGGCTCGGTCAGCACCGCCGCGATCTGGGCGGGGACGGGCTCGGACGGCTCGAGGGAGGCCACCAGATCCATCCGGCTCAACAGGGCGCTGACCGGCGCGTTGTCACCGATGTGAACCAGTCCTCGACCGAGGAGTTCGGCGAGCGCGACGACGACGGAGTACTCCCCACGCCCGCTCATGGCGACAAGGTCGCCCACCGTACGACGACCGTCGATCAGCGCGAGGAGCGCCCATTCTTCGTGGGCGAGGTGCAGGTCGCCTTCCGGGGTCAACGCCAGGGAGATGACCGCGGTCGGCGTGGCCAGGTCACCGTCGATGCCCGACCAGATCTCGAGTCGAGAACGGGCTTCGGTGACGACCTCATCGACGTCGCGGGTGACCCCGACGTCATCGGCGTTGACCTCATCGACGACGAAGGCGAACTCACCGTCGGGCCAGCGCATGAGGTCGAACACGGTGTCCACCACGTGCTCGGCGACGAGCGACTGAAGGTCGCCTTCATCAATCGCCCGGCTGTCCCGCAGGGCACGCGCCAGACCGACCGAAGGATCGGCCGACACCTGCGCGACCGCCGCGATGAGAAGTTCGTCGTTCACCTGAGTGCTGCAGACCAGCCGGCGGGCAAGGGCCTGTGCTCGCAAATCCGACACGCCACCGGTGACCAAGCCGTCGTTGAGCCACACCACGCCGTGCGCGTCGGCACGGCGAAGGTGCAGTCCACCGGTCTTCTTCGTCATGCTCAGCAGCGAGAAGATGTCCGGCAGGCTGAAGGCGTCTAGGGAGCCTTCAAGTCTCACGTCAGACCTCGGATGGGCGTCGGGGAATCAGCGGGTGGGCGGTGTTGCTACCAGGAGTTCGGCTCGGTTGTCCCGATCGGCGCGGACGTCGGCAGGTGCGACGCCCACGACGGGTCCGTCGGGGGCGGGGCATACGTGGCAAGCGGATCCGGATCGGCGACTGTCTCGGCGGCCGAACGCGCGTAGCTGTCCGCCTCGGTCTCGATCGCCGGGCTTCCGACCGCCTGAAGCACCGGGGCGGCAACCGGCTCGGCAACGTGGGGGATCTCGGCAAAGTCCTCGGCGCCCATGTCCGGCTCGCTGCGCAGTGTCTCGGCGACGACCTGGGCGGCCCGGCGGACTTCGTAGAGCATCATGCCCACCTTGGCGCCCGCAGCAGCGACCGCGACGAGCACGGCTTCGTCGTCCGCGGAGACGAGAAAGACCGTCCCGCTGTCGCCTTCGATGTAGACCTGATTCAGACCCCCACGACCAAGACCCTCAGCAGCCCGCTCGCCCAGGCTGAGCAAGGCGGCGCTCATCGCGGCCACGCGATCCTCGTCCATGGTCGCCGGAAGCGCACTCGCCATCGGCAGTCCGTCAAAGGACACCACGGCCGCTGCCTCGATCTCGGACGCCTGCGCAAGCAGGTCCGCGATCGCACGGTCCAGCCGCTGCGAGCGGTTAGCGGGGTCGGTCATCTCAGCACCTCGATTTCATCGGCCGACGGGCTCGGGTTCGGCCTATGCATCACATCGGCCGAGTCTGCTCTGGGCTTGAACGACTTCAACCCCGAGCGTAAGCCCTGCCGGCGCCCCAGCCCTGTGGACAACGCCGACCGTCTGTGACCCGGGCAACTTACGCTCCGTCGGTGACCACCACCGGGCCGCCGAGCAACCCGCGCCGGACGCTCAGGCACGGCCGCGGGCGTCCCCTCGCAGCCAGTCTGGCGCCGATGGTCGCCCTCCTCGTGTCCGGTGCCGGGTGCAGCGTGCCGGGGTCATCGGCCCGATCCCTTCGGCCGCTCCCGCACCCCGTCGCCCCCGCCGTCATCGCCGGTTCTCCCCGGGTCGCAATCGCAACGACGCGGTCCCGGTCCACGACCGCCGTCGCGCGGCGCGCGGTCCGGCGCTACTTCGCCGTGGTGAACCATCTGCCCCGGGCAATGGACCCCGCCGCGCTCGCGGCGCTCATGACCACCGACTGCCCGTGCCGAGCCCAAGTGCACGCGATTGCCCGGGCCGCAGCGCAGCACGAACATTACGTCGACCACGCCCGGGTCAACGCGCTGCGGGCAAGTGTCGACGGCCCCGCGCTCGTGGACGTGCTTGCCGACGTCACGATCACCCGTGGGGGGCTCCGGTCCGCGTCGGGCGCGGTGATCTCCACGGTGGCGGCGCGGGCGCATCTGCGCCGCGACTTCCGCCTGGTCCGCGTGCATGGTCGCTGGTTGATCGACCGGATCGAGGCGGTGTGAACGGCTCCCCCCGCCGTCGGGGCTGGGTCGCCGCCGTGATTGCCCCGGTTGCACTGAGCTGGGTCGGATTCGTTGCCGGCCCGGTGCCGACGGCCCGGGCGTTGCCGGCCGCTTCCTGCCCGGGCGTCTACGCCTCGACGTGTGGGGTGATCGCCGACCCGGGCGGCGGCGACTTCCACGGCGTCATCGCCGTTGACGGGTCGTCCTGGGTGCTCGCGTCGGCGGCGAGCGGCGGCACCGAGCCCGGGTGCGGCGACTGCACCTGGACGCTCGTTCTCGCCTGTCCGAACGTCTACGCCAATGATCCGGGGTCCGAGGGCAACGCGTGCCTCGACGCATTCGGCACCACCACCTGTCCGCCCGGAGAAGCGCTCTTTCGTCTCTACCTGACCACCCGAGCGGTCCTCGACGAGATGACGGGCACGGTCTGTGTCGGGCCTGATCATCCGGTTGTCCCCGTGAGTGACATCGCCGCGCTCGACATCGAGGACTACCTCAAAGACGTTCGGCTACCCGATCTCGCGATCGTCCGCCGCCCCCGGGGAACGACGCTCGCCGGGCTGACGACGTACTTCTCGGCCCGTAACCCCGCGCGCGGCCGGTCGACGGTCGTTGGCCGCGGCTCGATCACCGAAGCCATCACGATCCGGCCGGAGAGCCTGGACTGGCACTGGGGCGATCGGTCGGCCTCCGGCTGGTCGGGTCGCCGGACCGCAGCGACCCATGTCTACCGCGACGGCGGGAGCGTCCGCGGTCGGCTGGACACCCGATGGGCGGCCGTCTACACCATCCGCTACGCCGGGCTCACCCTCGGTCCGTACGACGCCGACCGCACCGTAAGCCACGACCAGCGATTCGCACTCAACGTCCGCACCGCGTCCCAAAGCCTGGTCGCGGGAGGGTGAGCGCCGCGTTGCTTACTGCACGTCGGCAAGCATCTCCGGGGTCAGCGACGCTTCGGTGTTGGGGACGCCGAGCTCATCGGCGCGCGCGTCGGCCATGGCGAGCAACCGCCGGATCCGACCCGCGATCGCGTCCTTGGTCAGCGGCGGTTCGGCGAGCGCGCCGAGCTCCTCCAGGGAGGCGTTCGCGTGTTCGAGGCGCAACCGGCCCGCCGATAACAGGTGCTCCGGGGCATCCTCACCGAGGATCTCAAGCGCCCGGGCCACCCGCGCGCCCGCCGCCACCGCCGCACGCGCGGAGCGGCGCAGGTTCGCATCGTCGAAGTTCGCCAACCGGTTCGCAGTGGCACGAACCTCCCGTCGCATCCGTCGCTCCTCCCAGGCGAGGACGCTGTCGTGGGCACCGAGCTTGGTGAGCATGATGCTGATCGCGTCGCCATCCCGGATCACCACCCGGTCGACTCCCCGCACTTCACGAGCCTTCGCCGACAGGCCGAGCCGGCGAGCGGCACCGACGAGGGCCAGGGCGGACTCCGGGCCCGGGCAGGTGATCTCCAACGACGAGGAGCGCCCGGGCTCGGTGAGCGAACCATGCGCGAGGAAGGCGCCGCGCCACGCCGCGGCCGCGTCGCACAGCGACCCCGACACGACCTGCGGTGGCAGGCCCCGGACCGGCCGGCCGTTACCGTCCACCAGTCCGGTCTGGCGAGCCAGGGCGTGCCCGTCCTTGGTGACCCGCACGAGATAGCGCGAGCCCTTGCGCAACCCGCCCGCGGAGACCACGGCGAGCTCAGAGGAATGACCGTAAACCTCAGCGAGGTTCTTGCGTAGCCGCCGAGCGGCCGCGCCGGTGTCAAGGTCGGCCTCGATGACGAGTTGGCCCTTCCCGACGAGGTGCAACCCGCCCGCGAACCGCAGAATGGTCGCGATCTCCGCCTTGCGACAACAAGGTTTGGTGACCGAGACGCGTGCGAGCTCGTCTTTGACCGCAGCGGTCATCGCCATGCGGAATTCCCCTCGGTGTCAGTCGTAGCAGCAACGGGTGAGCCTGCGGGAGCGATAATCGATCGGTACGCCGCCGCCAGCCGTGCGGGGTCGTGGGCGGGGACAGCACGATCATTGCCGAGATGCGCAACGATCAGTTCAGCACCCAGGTGTCTCGCGGCCGCCTCGAGCGGCTCGTGACCGG
>DATJWM010000112.1:0-18505 GCA_035501255.1 Mycobacteriales bacterium
TCGCGTAGGTGCCGCTCTACCGCGATACCGTGTTGCAGAACCATGAGCCATGACGCTGTGATATCGGCAGGTTGCACTGCGACTGAGCGCCACGGTGATGACCATCGCGCGCGACGAACAGTCCGAGGACTACGCCGGCAAGTACCAGGACAACGACACCTACGGGCACGGCGCATCGCCGCCCGAGCCGGAGAAGTACCACGGCCAGATCCTAAGGCACCGCTCATCCGGTCACGTCATGGAGACGTGGCGTTCTTGCCGATCTCAATCGCGCAGTCAAACGCCTGAACGGACTCCGCCTACCTGGGAGGTGCCTCCCTTCAGGGTGTGGCTGGAAGCGACGTAGCGATAACCCCGACCGCTGGAAGTTCTCGTCGGGCGTCGCGTCTCGTCACCGTCACCGACCGGGCGCACCGCGCTGCAGGTGATGCCGCTCCGAAGCACGTCAATCTGGCGGTCACCTGTCATGGGAGAACCAAAACGCGTCGGTGGAAGTCTCACGATCATGAAGGTCCTCGTAGCGGTCGTTGCTTGCGCGTTGGCCACCCTCAGCATGGCGGGCTGCGCCGCGGACTCGTCGATGGCAACCTCCCGTTGGCTGCATTCAGTCGCCCCGTCCACCGTTCAACGCCGGTGCCAGGCCCGTCGGTCGCGGTGGCGACTTTGCCCGCGTGCCAACCTGGCAAGGTGACCGCGACGGGGTTCTTAGTTCCTGCCGGGATATCGCCGTCCCGTGGGAGGCTGACGGAGTGCACAAGGCGGTCACCGGCGTGCTTTTCGCGCTTGTGATGATGGCGATCATCATCACGGTCGACGTGCTGTTCCTCCGGGACCACTTCTGGGCGCGGCTGGCGGTCAACGTCGCGATCGTGCTCGTCTTCGTCTCGTTGTACTTCAGGTTCCAGCGCACGTAGGTTACGTTCGCGGTGTGAGCCTGCAGGATCCGCGCGAGGTGTACGCCCCAGGGGCCTACGACCTACTGTGCGAGCTCGAGGCGGATCTCGCCGTCGCCGTCGATCCGGACGTGCTTGCGCTCACCCGGCGGCGGGTGGCGATGACGCTGGGAGCGATGCCTTGGTCGGCGCCGACCGAGCCGGACCCGGTGGTCGACGTCGCGGAGCAGTTCGTCGTCGACGTCACTCGTGTCGAGGTCGCCGCCCTCGGACCTCGGCTCGGCGCGGGTCTGGTGCCGTTCGTAAAGGCACTGTGGGTCCTCGACCTCGGCCTGCGGACCGACCTCGTCCTCGGGCGCCTGTTCGCCACCGAGATCCCCTCACGCGGCGGGCGCGCGCCGTCGTCGGATCCGTTGTCGCTCGACCCGTTCCTTCGCGAGGTCGCGATGATGGATTCCCTGGACCCCCTCACGACCGAGCTCGTTCGGCTGCGGGTGGCCCGGCACCATAACTGCCGGCTTTGTCAGTCGCTACGCACCCGGGCGGCCTTGGACGCGGGTGGAGACGAGTCGGTCTACGACAAAGTCGACCGGTTCGCCGATAGTGACCTCGACGAGCGGCAGAAGACGGCGCTGTCGCTCACGGAGGCGATCATCATCCGGCCGGACATGGCCGACGAGGCCCTGGTCGCACGCGCCCGCGCCGAGTTTTCGCCCGCGGACCTAGTTGAGCTCGTCCTCGATGTCATGCGCAACTCGGCCAACAAGGTCGCCGTTGCGTTTGGCGCGGACGCGCCGAACGTCAGCGTGGGTCTTCAGGTCTACGACATCGGTCCGGACGGCGACATGGTGATGGGGGAACCGCTGACAGCGACGGGTTACGGGCCGGTGCGGTAGTCGTACGGGTCGATCCGGCAGGTGAGGCCGGTGGGAAGTTGCCAGGTGACGATCGCGGTCCTGCGATCCTTGAGGTAGGTGTGGCCGGCGTGAGTCTTCGCCCGGTGCCATCGGCGCGCGACCGACGCCGGTATCGGGCCGACGCCGGGAATCTCGGCCGGGTTGTTGCGCAGGCCAAGCAGCGTCGGCAGGTCGATGGTGATGTTCACGACGCTGTGCCGCCCATGCGCACGCGGAAGCGAAGGGTCGTCTAGCCCGGCAAGTGAGGCCTCGAGCAGGGCCGTAAGCTTTCGCTGATCGCTGGTGCCGCCGAGGGGCCCCGCCTGCATGGCCCGAAGCGTCCGTTGTAGGCGGCAGGCGAGGTCGCGGGCGAAGGAAACCTTCATGTCGGCGGCGTGCACGCTGCACTGGGTGGCGACCGGCCGGCGTCGGACAGCTCGTCGATCGGGGTCTCGAGCAGCATCGCCATCGTGTGTCCGCCGAACGGCAGGTCTCCTGCGAGCTACCAACTCATCGCCGGGACTGTGCAGCGGCGGTTCCTCGATCCACTCCGAGAACTCGAGCTCGTGCTCGGTCAGCGGACCCTCGGCTACGTACCCCTCGTCGAGGGGGTGACAGACAGAATCCACCCGGGTCGCGAGCGATTTACGGCGTGGTCGACTCCTCCACGATGCTGATCGTCGTGGTGGTTTCCTCGTCGATGATCAGCGGCTTCACCGTGAGCCCGTTGCGGCGGGCGAGCGCGACGAGGCCGTCGAGGTGACCGCGTGCGATCTCGACCAGGATCGGGTCTGCGCTGCCGAGGGCGTCGAGGACGGCCGCTTCGGCGGCAGCGATCTGCGCGCGCATCTCGGTCTCGAACAACGACGGTTTTGTCGAGGTCATGGCGCGCTCCTCAGGTCAGCCGGGTGGAGCGGGAACAACAGTGACGATCAGTGTTACCCGTCTTGCTCGATCCCGCCAGTGGGGGAACCTGGGAGTTTAGTTAGAGCCAGGCTTTGAGCGTCGCGGCCGTGTCACTACGGCGCAGTTCGCGAAGCGTGTCCCGCTCGATCTGACGGATCCGCTCACGGGTGAGCCCCAGAGCCTTGCCGACCTCATCCAGCGTGCGGGAACGGCCGTCGTCGAGTCCGAAGCGCATCCGCATGACCACGGCAGAGCGCTCGGGCAGCGTGCCGAGCACCGAGCGAAGCCGATCCTGCAGCAGCCCGAAGTCGACCACGTCGGCCGCGATCGGGGCGTCCATGTCCTCGATGAACTCGCCGAACGTTGCGGTCCCGTCGTCACCGACTGGGGTCTCCAGCGAGAGGGTCTCCCGGCCGTAGCCGAGGATCTCCTCGATCCGCTCGGCGCTCATCTCGAGCACCACGCCGATCTCGGCGAAGGTCGGCTCGCGGCCGTACTCGGTGGCGAGGTCACGCTTGACCCGCAGCGCCTTGTTGATCTGCTCGACCATGTGGACCGGCACTCGGATGGTGCGGCCCTGATCGGCGATCGCGCGCTGAAGTGCCTGGCGGATCCACCACGTCGCGTACGTCGAGAACTTGTAACCCTTGGTGTAGTCGAACTTCTCCACGGCCCGCACCAGGCCGATGTTGCCCTCCTGGATCAGGTCGAGGAGGGTCAGCCCCTTGCCCTGGTAACGCTTGGCGAGGGAGACGACGAGGCGCAGGTTGGCCTCGAGCAGGTGATTGCGGGCGCGGGCGCCGTCGGCGGCGACCATCTGAAGGTCACGGCGAAGCTTCACGGGGATCTTCGCGATCTCCTTGGCGTCGGCCTGACGCAGCTTCTCCTGCGCGTACAGGCCGGCCTCGATGCGCTTGGCGAGCTCAACCTCCTGCTCGGCGGTCAGGAGGGCGACCCGGCCGATGTCGGTGAGGTAGACGCGCACCAGGTCGGTGGTCGGGACCTCGTGGTCCCACGAGTCGTCGACCTCGTCCTCTTCGATCACGACAGCCGCAGTCGCGGCGGCCGGGGCCGATTCGGGGGCGTCCGCGCCGATCACGATGCCGCGGCGACGGATCGTCGCGATGACGCGCTTGGCCTCGGCAGGCCCGACGCCGGCTTCGTCGAGCGCGGTGCGTACCTCGGCGAACGTCAGCGCGCCTGCTTCCGCGGCCGAGTCGAGGAGATCCTCGACGGGCGCGGGGAGGCCGTCAGCGTCAGCGCGGGCGATCGTGGCAGTGCTCATGGCGTGCGTAAGTCCTCGTCCTCGATGGTCTTTGTCGTTCCGGGATCGCGTATTACTGGCCTGGCGGTTCAGCGGTCGCGACCTGCCAGACGGTGCAACGCTCACGCGACCGCGCGTGTTCCCTGGCACGTGTATTGCCTGCTCCGCGGCGCGACCCATCATGATGCCTCATTCACCGTCGAATGTCAGCCTCAGACTGACACTTCCGCGTGTTGAGCACCTGAAAGGCTGATGAACGACGCTCAATTCACGCTCAAACGCCGAGTGTGATCTCGGTCACTCCGGGGTGTTGTGTCGGGAATCCGACAGGGTGTACCGGTCTGCGCCGAGAACGGGCCGACCCCTACGATCGTGGCGGTGAGCCCGTCGCACGCCGCGATCATCTTCGCGGCCGGAGTCGCGGCGGGCGCGATTAACACCATCGTGGGCTCCGGCACGCTCGTGACGTTCCCCACCTTGCTGGCGTTGGGCTACGCCCCGGTCATTGCGAACGTCTCGAACACGGTCGGGCTGGTTGCCGGCTCGGTGAGCGGGGCGGTCGGCTACCGGCGGGAGCTCAAGGGCCAGCTTCGGCGGATCCTGGCGCTGACCCCGGCGGTGGTGCTCGGGACGGTGGTCGGGGCGATCCTGCTGCTGGCGCTGCCGAGCTCGGCGTTCCGGCGCGTCGTACCGGTCCTGATCCTGCTCGCGGTGGTGCTCGTGCTCGTCCAGCCGAGGGTGGCTCGGCGCCGGGCCGATCGGGGGCTGCGTGCGGAGCACCCGGGTCCGCTCCTGCACACCGGCACGTTTTTCACCTCGATCTACGGCGGCTACTTCGGTGCTGCCCAGGGGGTGATCCTGCTGGCGCTGCTCGGCATCACCGTTGATGACGACATGCAGCGGTTGAACGCGGCGAAGAACGTGATCGCGGCGACGATTAATGCGGTCGCGGCCGTGTTCTTCATCGCGAGTACGACGATCGCATGGAGCGTGTCCGGGTTGCTCCTGCTCGGATCAACCATTGGCGGCCAACTCGGCGCGGTTGTGGGTCGCCGCCTGCCGCCGAACGTGCTGCGGCTCGTCATCGCGGTGGTCGGCACGGCCGTGGCGATCACGCTGTTCGCGACCGGATAAGCGACTTACTCGAGGTAGTCGCGGAGCTTCTGAGAGCGGCTCGGGTGGCGCAACTTGGACAGCGTCTTGGCCTCGATCTGGCGGATCCGCTCGCGAGTGAGACCGAACTCGCGGCCGATCTCGTCGAGGGTGCGGGGCTGGCCGTCGGTGAGCCCGAACCGCAACGCGACCACTGCGGCCTCGCGCTCGGGGAGCGTCTTGAGGACGCTGTCGAGCTCGCGCTGGAGCAGTCCGAAGGAGACCACCTCGGCGGCGATCGGCGCGTCGGCGTCCTCGATGAAGTCACCGAGCTGGCTGTCGCCCTCGTCGCCGACGTTCTGCTCGAGGCTGACCGGCTCGCGGGCGTACCCCTGGATCTCGACGACCTTGTCCGGGGTCATGTCGAGCTCCTTGGCGAGCTCGTCGGCGGTTGGCTCGCGGCCGAGGTCCTGAAGCATCTGGCGCTGAACTCGAGTCAGCTTGTTGATCTGCTCGACCATGTGCACCGGGATCCGGATGGTGCGAGCCTGGTCGGCCATCGCCCGGGTGATCGCCTGGCGGATCCACCAGGTGGCGTACGTCGAGAACTTGTAGCCCTTGGTGTAGTCGAACTTTTCGACCGCTCGGATCAGGCCGAGATTGCCCTCCTGAATCAGATCGAGGAAGGCCATGCCGCGCCCGGTGTAACGCTTCGCGACCGAGACGACGAGGCGCAGGTTGGCCTCGAGAAGATGGTCCTTGGCGCGTTGGCCGTCGGCGGTCAGCCAGGTGTAGTCCGCGGCGAGCGCCTTGGTGATCTTGATCTCGCCGCACTCGGCCTGGCGTAGCCGCTCGGCGGCGAACAGGCCGGCCTCGATCCGCTTGGCGAGCTCGACCTCTTGCTCGGCGTTGAGCAGCGCGACGCGGCCGATCTCTTTGAGGTAGGCGCGGACGAGGTCGGTCGACGGGCCGGAGCTGTCGTCCTCGACGACGACCTCGACGTCGTCGTCCTCGTCCTCTTCCTCGACGAGTTCGTTGGCGGGCGGCTCCGTCTCGGGGTCGATCGCGGCGACTGCGCCGGCGACGACCTCGACCTCGGCGACTGCGGAACCGTCGGCTGCGACCGCCACCACGACGGTCTCCTCGACGACGGTCTCCTCGACGACGGCGATCTTCGCCTTACGACGACCCTTGCCGGAGGAACCGGTCTTTGCTGGGGCGGACTCCTTTGCGGGAGTCACGGCCGCCTGCCGTGCACTGCTCACTAACTGCCTCTCCCGTGCTCAATGTCACAGATGGAGCGCCGCCGTACCGGGGAAAGCACCCATCGCCAGACTAGCGCGGCGAGAAGGGTGCTCACACGTCGATCGCGACGTACTTCGTGGTGATGT
This sequence comes from Mycobacteriales bacterium, assembly GCA_035501255.1. Taxonomy (GTDB): domain Bacteria; phylum Actinomycetota; class Actinomycetes; order JAFAQI01; family JAFAQI01; genus JAFAZI01. Next base: position 6,443 of record DATJWM010000112.1, read on the forward strand.
ACTCCTGAATCCCCTCCGGTCCGCCCTCGCGCCCGAAGCCGGACTCCTTGATCCCGCCGAACGGCGCGGCGGCGTTGGACACGAGCCCGCGGTTGAGCCCGAGCATGCCGACCTCGAGTGCCTCGCTCACTCGGAACGCCCGCTTGATGTCCCGGGTGAACACGTAGGCGACGAGGCCGAACTCGGTGGCGTTTGCCGCCGCGATCGCCTCATCTTCGGTCTCGAAGGTTGCGACCGGCGCCACCGGACCGAAGATCTCCTCGCGCAGCACCTCGGCGTCGGCTCCGACCCCCGACAGCACGGTCGGAGCGTAGAAGTAACCGCGGTCGCCGACCGTCTCGCCGCCGGTCAGCACCTTCGCGCCCTTGCCGACCGCGTCAGTGACGAGCTCCGCCACCTTGGCCTGCTGCTTGGCGTCGATCAACGGGCCGACCTGGATGCCGTCTTCGGTGCCCCGACCGACCGACATCGCAGCGAGCTTCTCGCCCAGCCGCTGCGCGAACTCATCCGCCACCGATGCGTGAACGTGGAAGCGGTTCGCGGCCACGCAGGATTCGCCGCCGTTGCGCATTTTGGCGATCAGAGCCTGGTCGATCGCCTCGTCGAGGTCGGCATCGTCGAAGACGAGGTACGGCGCGTTGCCTCCGAGCTCCATCGAGCACTTGATGAGCTTCTTCGACGCCTGCTCCATGAGCATCTTGCCGATCGGCGTGGAGCCGGTGAACGACATCTTGCGCAACCGGGAGTCCTCGAACAGCGGTCCCGTCACCTTGCCCGCGGTGCTGGTGGTGACGACGTTGAGTACCCCGGGCGGCAGGCCGGCTTCGGTCATGATCGCGGCGAGCGCGAACATCGACAGCGGGGTTTGCTGCGCCGGCTTGACGACCACGGTGCATCCGGCAGCGATCGCCGGGCCGATCTTGCGGGTGCCCATCGCGGTCGGGAAGTTCCACGGGGTGATCAGCAGGCACGGCCCGATCGGTGCGGTCATGGTCAGCAACCGGCCCGACCCGGTGGGGTTCATCGCGTAGCGGCCGCCGATCCGGACGGCTTCTTCGGCGTACCAGCGGATGAACTCCGCGGCGTAGACGATCTCCGCCTTCGACTCGACGAGTGGCTTGCCCATCTCGAGCGTCATGAGCAGGGCGAGGTCGTCGGCGCGTTCGTTCATCAACTCGAAGGTGCGGCGCAGGACCTCACCGCGCTCCCGCGGAGGCGTCGCTGCCCACATGTCCTGGGCAGCGCACGCGGCGTCGAGTGCGGCCGTTGCGTCCTCGACGGTGCCGTCCGCGACGGCGCACAGAATCTCGCCGGTCGACGGGTCCTCGATCTTCAGCGTGGCGCCGTTGCTGCTGTCGCGCCAGGTGCCTGCGATGAACAGGCCCTTCTCAACCGCGTCGAGTACGCGGGTTTCGTCGGCTGAGGTCACGGTTGGCATGCCACCGTCGTACACCGTCAGGAGGGGCAAATGCGAACCGGCACCGGGACCTCGTGGACGATGACCTCGCGAACCGCTGACGCAGGACCGCCTCGTACGCCGGTGCGGGGTGCGCGCTGCAGGTTCCCAGCACGGCCTGACGAAGGACCAGCTCTGCGCGCTCAGTCATGACCCGGTCGAGAACGACCGGGTCGGTTGTCATGGGACCGGGATGCTTGCGAGCTGCCCGGCGACGAGGTCACGGTTGTCCGGATCGGACACCTTCTCGAGCAGCTCGCGCGTGGTGGCCGCTTCCCGCTCGTAGCCGGCGACGTCCCCGACGCTCGCGTAAGCCCGGGCGAGTCCCTCGTGGGCCGAGGCGACCAACCAGTCGGGCACCGGGTTCGACTCGGCGCGCTCGACCGCGGCCAGGGCGAAGGTCATGGCGAGCTCGCCGAATCCGGCCAGGCTGGCCGCGTGGGCGACTTGCCAGTCGGAGGTGGCGAGGTGCGTGGGTGTGCCGCCGGCCTCGATCCAGTGCTGCCGGGACGCGAGAGCAATCCCGATCATGTCGCGGTCCTGCTCGGCCGTCCGCGGGTCGAGGTCGATGAGATCCCAGGCGGCGTTGAAATAGCCGCTCGCGAGGGCGCGGTGGTCGGTCATCGCCAGGCTCGTGCTCGGGCGGCGTGGGCCCGTGGTCCGGCGGTTGACTCCCACACGCGCCGCCACCCGGCCACCGGTGGCCCTGCCGAGGACGGCGTGGTGTCGGCCGCTGCGCGTCGGGCTGCGGAGTACCAGTCGGTGCTGCTCTCATCGAGGAGGGCGGCGATCGCGGCGCCGAGTCGGGCATTGAGGGCGAGCGTTGTCTCCTCGTCACGGGGCCGAAGCGCCCGCCCGTAGCGCACCCGCACCGCCGGTCGCCCGGGCACGACCCAGTTGCGTCCCCGGGGCATGGCGGCAAACGACCCGCTGAGCGCGACCGGGACGATCGGGATGTTGTGTGTGCGGGCGAGCGCAGCGGCGCCGGGCTTGAACCGGCGGGTCCAGCCGTCGGGGGAGCGGGTGCCCTCGGGGAACATGACGATCGACCAGCCGCGCTCGATCAGCTTGGCGGGCGTGTCGGACAGCCCCTGTCCGTGCCGCTCGATCGGAAACGTGGCGAAGACCAACGCCGAACCGATCGCTCGCCACCATGCGTCGAAGAAGTAGTCCGCGGCGGCGCCGACGGTCACCCGCCGCTGCCAGGCGGTGGGAAGCGTAGTCAGCAGGAGCGCCGTGTCGAGGTGGGAGGTGTGGTTGGCGACGATCAGGACCGGCCCGTCGAGGTCGTCGAACACGTCGAGGCCGTCCACCGCAAGGTCGGTCTCGCGGCGGACGAGCGTGGTCAGACCTCCGCGCAGGATCACTTCCCGGGCGGCCCGGGCCGGCCGGGACCGGGCCCAGTCGGTGGGAAACTCACGCGGCTCCGGGAAGGTGTGATGAGGCTCGGCGGAGTGCGGGGGGAGTGGGCGTCGCGTCCAGCGCCACCCTCGCGAGAGCTGGCGAAGGTCCGAACGCACCGTCATCGCACGTCGGCCAGTACGTGTGGCGGGGCGTGCAGGTAGCTGATCGACGGGGTCGAGCCGACCGTGTCCCGGGCGAGCTCGAGGGCATCGGCCAGGGTCGACGCCGACCGCATTCCCATCCGCGCGACCGACCGCCGGTCGCCGCCAACCCAGATGACTTGGCCGAGGTGGTCGAGCGCGTGCGCGCACCAGTACCACATGTAGAACGGGTGCACGCCGTGGTAGGCGTGCTGCGTGCGGTAGAGGTGGATGTACCAGGGGTCGGTCGCATACTGCTGCTCGAACTTCGGCCCGATCACCTTCGGGTCGGTGCTTTCCGCGAGGACCTCGTCGAAGAAGTCGACGTAGCTCGGATGATGCAGGGTCGAGAATTCCCACGGCACCGGGTGATCGAGGATCAGCACGCCGCCCTGCCGGACGAGCGGCTTGTTCCGGTACATGTTGAACAGATAGCCGAGGCCGAGGCACGCGGCCAGGATCGGGTTCATCACGCTGTTGACGTTGTAGGGGCAGAGGTAGGGCAGGCCCATCACCAGGATGTCGCTTTGCCCGTCGACCTCGACCAGTTGCTGCTGGTGCACCTTGTCGAGCGTCGCGTCATGGACCGGCTCGACCGCACCCGCGTTGACCCCCGTGACGGCGTACGCCGCTTCCATCTTCTGGAAGATCGTGCGCCGGGCCGGCGCTGGGAGCAGGTCGAGTCCGCGTTTCGCAGCGAGGTAGAGAGCCTGATCCTTGAGGGACCATTCCCACTCCCGTTTGGTCAAGAACGCGTATTGGGACGGGAAGGTGTCGTTGTTGAGGGTCGTCTCGATCTGGAAGACCTTGACGTGCTCGTTGATCACCCGACCCATGCGCCACGCACTGGAATGCAGCTCCGAATGGCGGGGGTCCATGAACGAGCGCGAGTGCGTCATCGTTTGGGCGTTGTGATGGTGGCTGAGCGACTTGTACGACGCGAGGCCGACCGCCGTCGACTTCCAGCCGCCGTCCATCGGGACGAGGTTGACGTTGACATAGACGAGGAGATCGGACTCTGCGGCCCGCTTGGAGATCTCGACGTCCTCTTCGCGGTCGGTCATGCCGAGGTGGGCGAGGCTGGCGCGGTCCTCGGCGTCGAAGTTGTAGAGCTGGTCGGGCCAGAACGAGCGGAACACTCGCTCGCCGACGACGGCCTTGATCTCCTCGGCCGTCATTCGCCGATGCAGGGCGGTGGCGACGATCAACTCGACGTCATCGACGCCGGCGTCAGCGGCGTGTTGCAGGACATGCTCGAGGATCCGTTGCCGAACGTCGGGCTTTCGCATCGGCGGGAGCGGCAGCGAGATGTCGTCGAAGGCGATGGTGAGTTTCATCCCTGCGTGCAGCAGCGCCGGTAGCGGCTCGCTGTCGATCGGGTGCAACAGCGCGTGCTCAATCGCCTCGTCGACGTCCGGCACCGCGGGAATCGACTCGGCCGGGTAGATGACCCGAGTGCCGAGCGGGAACTCCTGCAGCTTGAACGACTCACCGGAGTGCATCAGCAGCGGCGGGGTGCGTTCGTCGACCCGAAGGACGAAACCCGGTCTACTCATTTACGCCGCGCTCCTCAAGTCGAACACAACCTTCAACGTTCCCAGCCGGCCCGCGTCGTGGGCATGGTCGAGAGCCTCCCGCCACCGGCTCAGGGGATAGGCCACCCCGACCAGGTCTTCGAGCGGCGCGGTCGCAGCCAGCCGGGTCGCTACCTCGAAGGCATCGCCGGCACTGGCATAGGCGCCGGTGACGTCGAGCTCGCGGAACCAGGCCGGGGTGAGATCGATGCCTTCCCCGGGTACGCCGCCGAGCACCACTCGCCCGCCGGCGCGAACGGTGCGCAACGCGGTGTCGATGGATCCGCGCGAGCCGACCGCGTCAATCGCGACGTCGACCCCGCCGAGCAGGAACGCCGGCCCGCGTTCCGGCTCGAGCCGCAAGGCCCGGGTGGAGCGCCGAACGGCCGTGGCGACCTCGGCGGGGGTGATGACATCCGTTGCGCCGAAGCGGGTGGCCAGGTCCGCTTGCTGGCGGTGCTTCGCGACAACGGTCACCCGGCTGGTCGGGGTGAGTTCACGAAGGGCGAGCACGGTGAACAGGCCGACCGCACCGGCACCGACCACGAGCGCGGAGCCGATGTCCTGCACGGCCGCCCGGCGGGCGATGTGCACCGCGCACGCGAGCGGTTCGATCAGGACCGCCCGGGTGTCGGGGAGCTCGTCGGGGACGGGGTGGAGCTGGGAGACGTGCGCCACCAGCTCGCCGCTCCAGCCGCCGCCGGTGTCCCGGCAGTAGCCGGTTTGGAGCCCGGGAGCCAGATGGCCAGCCGTGATTCGATCGCAGCGGTTGCGTCGCCCGGACTCGCACGACGTGCACGCGGGCAGGCCGCGCGCCTCGCAACCGAGGACGGGGTCGATCACGACCCGAGTGCCCGCTGGGATGCCCTCCGCGTCGTCGCGGGTCTCGCCCACGACCTCGTGGCCGGGAACGAACGGCATCGAGACGAGTGGGGTGAAATACAGCGAGGTGTGGCCCGACAGGGTGGCAAGATCGCTCCCGCAGATCCCGGACAGACGCGGCCGGACCCGGACCCAACCGTCGCCGGGGGCACGGGGGGCGTCCCGGTGCACGAGCCGAAGCGGGGTCAGCGGTCCCGCGAGCAGGCCTGGCATCCGCGGACCGACGGTCCGGGCGGCGACGTAGCGCGATAGCGAGCGGTAGACCTCGAGCGCCGAGATCATCGGGCCGCCTCCATCTCACGACCGGCGCGCGTGCCCTGGTGCCAGATCTCGACCGGCCAGCGTTCCTTGCGGGCCACGCGGGAGAGCACGACGTCGGGGTCGATCGCGATCGGATGACCGACCGCACGCAGCATTGGCAGATCGCTGGCGGAGTCGGCGTAGGCGTAGCTCGCCGGTAGGTTCCAGCCCGACTCCTGCGCGCGGTGGCGGATCCAGGCGGACCGAGACTCGCCGACCAGCGGAGGCCGGACCAGATGACCCGTGCAGCGCCCGCGCTCGTCGACTGCAAGCTCTGCGGAGACGATCTCGTCGAACAGCGAGGCGATTGGTCGGACCAATGGCGTCACGGCACCGGTCACGAGCACGACGCGATGCCCGCTCGCGCGATGCTCCCGGATCGCCCGGACCGCGTGCGGCGACAGCCGAGCGAGGATCATCGAGGTGAGCTGTTCGTCGACGATGCGCTCGAGCTCGCCGAGTGAGGCGCCTTCGTAGCGCCGGTAGACCATGCGCAGGAACGCCGAGCGGTCGTTGCGCTGGGTGAGCAGCCAGCGGGGGAGTGCGCGCGCGACCTCGCCGATCTCCTTCGCGCGCGCCGTCATCGCGAGCTCCGGCAGGCGCAGCCAGAGGTAGGCCTCGACGACGTTGCTCGACAGCAGAGTGCCGTCCATGTCGAAGACGGCGACCACGTCCGTCCCGCCGATCACCGTGCGCCGAGGGCCCGGACGCCTGCCGCGCAGCTGCTGGACCGCCGCCATTGGCGCGACCACCGCCGGCACGTGAACGTCCTGAAGGTAGTGCCGCCAGTCGATGACCGCGGAGTCGAACCCGAAGGTGGCGACGTCGTCGGGATGCAAGTTGCGGTGCAGGGCCAGCGTGGACGTGTCCGTGAACTGCAGAGCGGCCTCGGTGTAGGGCTCGTAGAGATCGAAGTAGCGACGCAGGAAGTCCAGCCGTCCTCGCTGCCGGTCCAGCGACTGTGCCCAGTCGCGGGTGCGCTGCGAGCGCGGCATCGACGTGACGATCCGGTCCGCGGTCCGGTGCACGCGGTCACCGAGTTTGAGCAACTGGTCGACCCGGGCGGCGCCCGGCCAATTCCACTGCGGCACGCGGACCTCACCGCGGTCGCGCGCCACCATCGGGTGCTCGATGAAGTAGCCGCGCACGAGGTCGTAGAGCAGGGCGAAGCTCAACGGGTTTCGAGCGCCGGAGCTGATCGTGTAGTAGACCGGCGACCCGGGATCTGGGGTGTTCGCGATCGCGGCGAGTGCGGCGTTGACCACGAGGTCGACCGGGATGATGTCGATCACGGCGTCCGGGATCGCCGGGAACTCCGGCAGGTCGCCGCGTCCGAAGGCGAGGATGATCGGCTCGGCCATCTTGAAGCCCTGGATCCAGCCCGGATACGGCTGCTCGAGCGCGCTTTCGATGATGCTCGGCCGGAGCACGGTCACCGGCAGGTGGGTCGCGGTCTCCTCGACCGCCCGCTCGGCCATCGCCTTGGTGAAGGTGTAGCAGTCGGTCCAGCCGAGGCTGCGCCCCCGTTCCCGGCCGGCCTCGACCAGCACCTTCGCGACCCAGTCCCGCCGCCGCCGCTCGGTGTCGGCCGAGACGGACAGCGCACCGGATGCGCCGTGCTCGGCCTCGGCCTCGGCGGTCAGGACGGCGAGGCGGGTGGAGGAGCGGCTGTCGATTTCGGCCCGCTCGCGCAGTTGCGCAGCGATCGCTGCCTCGGTGCGCCAGTCGACGTCGTGATCGAGCCGGCCCTCGCGGATGTGGCCCTCCTGCCGTCCGGCGACGTACGCCGTCGACACGTGCAGGTAGTGGGGTCGGCTCGCGCTGGCGTCGATCGCGGCGAGCAGGTTCAGCGTGCCGGTCAGGTTGGTGGCGAAGCCCTCGTCGATGGGGGGATCGAAGGAGACCTCGCCCGCGCAGTGAACAACGACGTCGAGGTCGTCGGGCAAGGTCGGCACCTGGTCGAGGTCGCCTTCGAGCACTGTGACCTGGTCGTTCAGCAGCGGGGAGAGGTCGTCCGAGCCGCGGCGCTCGCGGAGCCGGTTGAAGGTGGTCCCGCGCAGGATCTGCGCGACCCGGTCGGTCGCGCTCAGTGCGCCGCGAGGCCGGACCAGGAGGACCACGCGGGTGTCCGGCAGGTCGAACAGCAGGCGCTCGAGCAGAGCCTCGCCCACGAAGCCCGTGGCTCCGGTGAGCAGAACTCGCCGGCCCGCGAGGGCCTCGGCGATTGGCCGGGCGTTCATCGACAGGGAGTCTTTCACTACTCTGAGCGATTGTGAGCGGGCGGTCCCAGCACCTCGCGCGATGAAGGTCGCGCACGAGAGCCTCGTCGAGGCGCCGGCTGAGGCGGTGTGGCGGTCGCTTGCCGACGTGGACGGCGTCCTTACCGTCCTCCCTGGCGCCACCCTCACCCGCGATGGCGACTCGGTCGCCGGATCGCTGCGATGCCTGCTCGGCACCAGCCAGGTCACCTACCGAGTGGTCGTGCGGGCCGACGTTAACTCCGCGGATCGGGTGGCGATCCTCGCGATCACCGGCAAGGAGGCGCGCGGTACGGGTGTCCTCGCCGCCACGATCACGGTGGCCGCGACCCGAGCGCCCCGCGGCACGAGCGTGCGGGTCAGCGGTGAGATCGAGGTGTCGGGGCGCGGGGCAGCCGCGGACGCCCGAACCTGGCAGGTGGCCCTCGCGGGGCTGCTCAGCCCGGTGCTCGCGCGCCCGCTGGCCTCAATCGCCCCGCCGGACCCGGATCCGGCGCCGGCCGGGCGGGCGGTCCCGGTCCCCGCGATCGGCGCGGTGGCACTGGTCGCGTTCGGAATCGGCTGGCGACTCGGGCGGCGACGAGCTCGTAGTACTGGCCGGTAACCTGAGGTCGAGCAGTCGAGGGCGAGGCGGAGGTCTGATGGCGGCCAGCGGGCCCGCGCAGGTGGTCGGGACGATCGAGGACCGGTTCGAGGAGGTTCTCACCCCGGCGGCGCTCACCTTCGTCGCCGATCTCCAGCGCCGTTTCGGCCCGCGGCGCGCGGAGCTGTTGGCTCGCCGGCGTACCCGGCGCGAGGAGGCGGCCCGCACTGGTCGGTTGGACTTCCTCGCGCAGACCCGCGACGTGCGCGAGGACACCTCCTGGCAGGTTGCCGCCCTCGCGGACCTCACCGACCGTCGGGTGGAGATCACCGGCCCGACCGAGAAGAAGATGCTGATCAACGCGCTCAACTCCGGCGCGCGCGTGTTCATGGCCGACCTCGAAGACGCGAGCACCCCCACCTGGCACAACAAGGTCCAGGGTCAGATCAACCTGATAGACGCGATCGAGCGCCGGATCGAGCTCACCACGCCCGAAGGCAAGACCTACTCCCTGAACGACGAGGTCGCGATGCTCATGCCGCGACCGCGTGGCTGGCACCTGCCCGAAAAGCACGTCCTCGTCGACGACGTACCGATCAGTGGTGGGCTGTTCGACTTCGGGATGTATTTCTTCCACAACCACGCCCGCTTGGCGGCGAAGGGCACCCGACCGTACTTCTACCTCCCGAAACTCGAGTCACACCTCGAGGCGAGGCTGTGGAACGACGTGTTCAACCACGCCCAGGACACCCTCGGGGTCGCCCGCGGAACGATTCGGGCCACTGTGCTGATCGAGACGATCTTCGCGGCCTTCGAGATGGAGGAGATCCTCTATGAGTTGCGGGAGCACTCCTACGGCCTTAACGCAGGGCGCTGGGACTACATCTTCTCGGTGATCAAGACCTTCCGCGATCGCGGCGAGCAGTTCCTCATGCCGGACCGGACCAGCGTGACCATGACGGTCCCGTTCATGAAGGCCTACTCCGACCTGCTCGTCCAGACCTGTCACAAGCGCGGCGCGTTCGCGATGGGGGGGATGGCCGCGTTCATCCCGAGTCGCAAGGACCCCGAGGTCAACCGGATCGCGCTGGAGAAGGTCCGGGCGGACAAGGAGCGAGAAGCGCGCGCCGGGTTCGACGGCACCTGGGTCGCCCACCCCGATCTGGTGGAGACCGCGATGCGGGAGTTCGACGCCGTGCTCGGTGACCGGCCCAACCAGATCGACAAGCAGCGTCCCGACGTCCACGTCAGCGCGGATGATCTGTTGTCCGTCGGACGGACGCCCGGGGAGCAGACCTCGGCGGGTCTGCGCACCAACGTCGACGTCGGCATCCGGTATCTCGAATCGTGGCTCCGGGGGAATGGGGCGGTGGCGATCCACAACCTGATGGAGGACGCGGCCACCGCCGAGATCTCTCGCTCGCAGCTATGGCAGTGGGTGCACAACGACACGGTGCTGGCCGACACGGGCGAGCGGGTAAGTGCGGAGCTGGTGCGCGCGGTCGCGGACGACGTCACCGCCGACATCCGGTCCGAGATCGGGGACGCCGCTTACGACGGTGGCCGGTGGGCGCTGGCCCGGGAGATCTTCGAAGATGTCGCGCTCGGCGACGAGTTCGTCGACTTCCTGACCCTCCCGGCCTACGACCACCTGTAGTCCACGGGGCGGCGTGGGAACCGGACATCCGGGACCGGCGGGCCTAGCGTTGTCGGAGTGACTCAGGCGATCCACGTGGTGCCGCGGGCGTCGCTGGCCGCGCCGGTCGTGGCCGAGGTCCGTGCGGCCTGCGTACGGCGCGCGGGTCGCACCGCGCTCCAGGCGCTGACCTGGTCCGTCCGCGCCGGGGAGCGGTGGGTGGTGATCGGGGCCAACGGCGCCGGCAAGTCCACCTTGCTTCAGTTGTTGGCCGGCGCGCTTCGGCCGAGCGAGGGTGAGGTGAGGCTGCTCGGTGAGTCCTTGGCGCAGGCTGACCTGGACGAGCTCCTTCCGCGGGTGGGCTTCGCAAGCGCTGCGCTCGCCGACCTCATCCCGGACGACGAGCTGGTTCTGGACGTGGTGCTCACTGCTGCGCACGCGGGGTTGCGCCGCGGTTCGGAGGCCTACGACGACCTCGACGTCGATCGGGCGCGCGACCAACTCACGCGAGTGGGATGCCGGCTGCTCGTCAACCGGGCGTTCGCGACCCTCAGCGAGGGCGAACGCAAGCGGGTTCAGTTGGCGCGAGCGATGATGACCGACCCTGAGCTGCTGCTTCTCGACGAGCCCGCCGCGGGCCTCGATCTCGGTGGGCGGGAGGCCTTGCTGCGGATGCTCGGTCGACTGGCGAGCGATCCGCAGGCCCCGGCGCAGGTGCTCGTGTCACATCATGTCGAGGAGATCCCGGAGGGGTTTACCCACGCGTTGTTGCTGCGGGAGGGGGCGGTTGTTGCTGCCGGCCCGATCGAGGCGACCGTGACCTCCGCCGCGCTGTCGAGGACCTTCGGACTTCCGTTGCGGGTGCTCGCGCACAGCGGGCGATGGACCGCGAGGGCGGCGCTGACGCGCTGACGTCCTACTCGGCGAGCGAGCCGGTCTCGTCGTGAATCTCGATCGCGACCGCGCGCAACTGGGCAAGGTGCTGGCGACCGTGATGAGCGCAAAAGAGCAGGTCGCCGCCGCCGGGCATGACCGCCCGGACCTGCGCGCGCGCTCCGCACCGGTCGCATCTGTCCGCCGGTGAGAGGGGCGGTGCTTGCGTCGAGGTCGTCATCATCGTCTCTAGTGAACACCCTGCCGCCGACGGGCATTCCTTCGACACCCGATAAAGTCATCCGGCGGCGCAATCGGGTGGCGCCTCGTTGAGGGAAAGGACGGCCGGGAGGGATGGCGACGCAGTCGGCGGTGAGCCAGGAGTCACAATCAGCACGGCGTGCCTCGATCAGCGCCAAGACGCTGCGTACCGACCGGTGGTGGCTGCAGCCGCTCGTGGTCGCGGTTGGCTTCAGCGCCTTCATCGTGTACGCGACCTGGGCCGCGTTCGCCAACTCGAACTACTTCGTCAAGCCCTACCTCTCGCCGTTCTATTCGCCGTGTATCGCGAAGAGCTGTCCGCCCGACGCCAGCTGGGGATCGCTCGACATCCACTGGCAGTGGCTGTCCCCGGCGCTGTACATCCTGATCTTCCCGCTGGGTTTCCGAGCGACGTGCTACTACTACCGCAAGGCCTACTACCGATCGTTCTGGCTGTCCCCGCCAGCCTGTGCCGTCGCCGAACCGCATGGCAAGTACTCCGGCGAGACCCGGTTCCCCCTGCTGATCCAGAACATCCACCGATACTTCTGGTACTTCGCGGTCATCTTCGCGGGAATCCTCACGATCGATGCCGTCCAGTCCTTCATCTACACGGATGGTTCCGGCGGACATCACCTGTTCATCGGGGTGGGATCGCTGCTCTTCGTGATCAACGCGGTGTTGATCCTCGGTTAC
>DATJWM010000113.1:0-2306 GCA_035501255.1 Mycobacteriales bacterium
TGAGCGTTGATCGCTTATTCATCAGACGTCCAATGAGTGAATCCCGTCTGGGTCAAGACGATTCCGAGGCCGAATCCTTCCAGCCGGGCCGGGAACAAATCGCTCGGTCACAGCGTCATGGGCCTGCGAAGTGCAATGACACCCATAACAGGAGTGGAGGCCACGTTGGCTGATGCGTCGGTTGCATTGGGCGGTCGTCAGATCGCGGGTACCTGGATCAATCGCAGGGGAACGGCGAACAAGCTGGTCTCGACCGTCGCGGCGGGTGAGCTAGGCGGCGCGGTCGGTTCGTTCGCCGCCGACCGGGTCGTCGAGCGTTCGCTGCGAGCCGTCGTCGAGACCCCGGAGTTCGGCCGTGACGCGTACCTCGCGGTCGGCGAGAACGACGTCGCGGTGGTGCGGGCCAAGCAGGGGTTGATGAAGCTGAAGCTGACCGGCGAGGTGGTCGCTCGCGCGGCGCGCAGCGACGTCACTCGGGTCGAGTTGGGCGGGGGGAAGCTCGCCTGTCCGCTGACGATCACGTTCAACGACGGCGCACGGTGGGAGTTCGACGTCCCCCGTGGCGGCAAGTCCGCGGCAGAACGAGTCATCACGTCGTTGGGAGGCTGACCGCCGTGGGACAAACACGGAAGGGGAACGAGGCTGCGTCGAGGACCGGAACCCCGCCGGTCGCACGCCGCAGCGCCAACCCCGTGATCGGGCTCCAGCGCCAGATCGGCAACCGCGCCACCGCCCAGGTGCTCGCCCGCGCGCCGGCGGTGAAGGACCAGGGTTCGGTCCACGTCGGCAAGCTGCCGGCGATCAAGATCCTCGGTGGCAACGCCGGCGACTGGGCGGCCAGGAAGGACGCCGACATGCTGGCGATCACCTCCAAGCGAGGCGCGCATTCGGCCGGACTCGAGCGCCTGTCCAAGCAAGGCGGCAAGATCCCGATGCTCAAGGTCACGACGCCGATCGTCGACCAGAGCGGCCAGCACCTGAACTTCGGCCACGTAGAGCTCGAATTCTCGAACCCCCGGATTGCCGACTACACCCTCGACGGGAACGTCGAGACGTGGCGTGCCGTCGAGTTCACCAAGGCCCACCGGACGACGATCTCGCACATGACCGGAGTCTGACCCGGCCGTAGAGTCCGCGTTCGATCACGACGAAAGGCAGATCCATGCTTGCCCTGCGCCCGAACTGTGAGCTGTGCGACGTCGATCTTCCGCCCGACGCGGCGAACGCGCGGATCTGCAGCTACGAATGCACCTTCTGCGCCGAGTGCGTCGACAACGTCCTGCGCAACGTGTGCCCCAACTGCGGCGGAGGCCTGGTCCCGCGGCCGATCCGACCCAAGCAGGCCTGGCGGCCAGGCACCGGACTGGAGCACGATCCGCCTGACACGCAACGGCGCAGCCTGCGATACACGATGGAGCAGGTGGCCGAGCTCACCGAGGAGCTGACGGACGTTCCGCCGGACGCACGGTGAGCCGAGCTAGTCACTGCCGCGCGCAGGCCGTGAATGCCTGATGCACCGCCGGGGCGTGAGGATCGAAGTTCTGGCCCACCCGGAAGTACAACCCGGGCCCGATGATCAGGATCGGGCCGGGAGGCGCATCGAAGCGTGTGGGATCGGGGAAGTCCGGCTGACCGTGTGTGCGCAGGCAGCGGGAAAACTTCAGCGCGGCGAGGAACTGGCTCTGCGTGGCGGGCGGGCCGCCCGGGTGGCCGCCGGGGAGGAGCCCGCCGCACGCCTTGCGTGCAGACTTGAACGCCGGGGACTGAGGGTTGACTCCGGTGGCGCCGAGTTGGATTCCGCTGCCTCCACCGCTCGGGTCGGGGAAGCTCGGCACGCCGTGTGAGCGCATGCAGCTGGCGAACGCGAGCGCGCTCGACGAGGTTCCCGACGCGTTCGTGGCGCTTGACTTGTGCGAGGAGCCGCACGCGGCGAGCACGAGCGTGCAGCCGAGCGCCAGGCTGGCCCGGACGAAGGGTTTTGGAATCACGCGGCAGGTGTACTGCCGCCGGCATAACCGCGCCGTAACTCGGTTATGCGCCGGTTACACGCGTGCGACCCGGCCTACCGCCTGACGTCGAGCTCGGCGTACCGCTTGGCGAACTCGTCGGCGGCGTCGTCCGGCGACCAGGCGGTGAGCTCGAGGTCGAGTGGCTCGACGTCCTCGAGCTCGGGCCAGTGCCAGACCTCGGCGCTGAACGCGCGCCGTTCGGTGGCCAGCAGCGCGCGGTCGACGCGCTTGATCTCCGGGACGTCGGCCTTGATCTTGAACCGGTCGCGGATCGCCTCCTCGAGCCGAGCCTCCGCC
>DATJWM010000114.1:0-20713 GCA_035501255.1 Mycobacteriales bacterium
TGAAAGTCCCCACTGGCGGCCAACTGAAAGTCCCCACCCTTCGGGTTGATCAGCGCGTTTCTGGCGCGGCGGCTCCTCTCGTTTTGGCTTCCCGCATTCGGTAGGAGTCGCCTTCGGTGACGACGACGTTGGCGTGGTGCAGGAGCCGGTCGAGCAGGCTGACGGCGGTGGTGTGCTCGGGCAGGAACCGACCCCATGCTTCGAAGGGCCAGTGGCTGGCGATCCGAGTGAGCGCCGTTCGTAGGCCGCGGGTGCCGGCTGGGCCGACGAGACACAGGTTCTCCCTCGCGGTGATCCATTCCAGAGACGATGTGAAGGCGACTCGGATTTGGGTTGTGTCTCTTCTCAGATCCGACGTTGCCACCGGTCGGGAACGGGGCGACCACGCAAGCGTCGGAAGGCGTCGCTGACCTTCTCCGACAGGTGAATCACGACGAAGATTGCACCGAACGCCACCGCTTCGCCGAGGTTGATATTGGCCTTCGGCGCTGCCTTCTTGACCAGCTGCAGGTCGTGTTCGGGCGGCTCACTGTCGGCGCGATCGTCTTCGTGGTCGGGTTGGGTCACGGCAAGTGTCCTTCCGCTGGCAGCGAGGAAGGTTGGAGGTCAAGGCGGCGACCATGACGTGCGGCAGGTCGGGGGCCTGTTGAAGTCCAATTGGGACGGTTTGACCGTGTTGCGGGTGGGCTCGATGTGCTGTTGCCTGCGCCGGAGAGGGACGCGGCTGTCGTGGTGGCCCTGGTTTGACAGTCGGTCGCGGCGGCGCTGGTGGAGGTGGGTGAGGTTTGGGTTGTACGTGGAGTCGGTAGCCAGCTCCATATGCGTTCCCGGAAGTGGCGATGTGCGGGTCATCTGCGAGTGGGGTGCGGCGACGAGGCAGATGTCGTGCCCCGATAGTCCGGAACGCTAGAGGTCGCCTACCTAGTTGTCAATATTTGGCAAATATCGGCAGGATGTCCGTCGCCAGTGTGCAGGTCGCCAAGGGCGGCCGCGGTGCCTGGTGACTTGACTAGGTGAAAGTCTATTGTTGGCGAACGACTCGGGCGGTTGTGGTTTATGTTGCTAACTCGTCGCGCCGACCGTCGTGCAGGGCTCGCATTGCCGGGTCGACTCTGCCGGGTCAGGCGGTCTGGAGCGGTGGGAGCCGAACGGGAGAGGGAGCGCACAGTGCGGAGGCAGTGTCGTGACGAAGGAGTCCTCGGGTGACGCCGGAGGAAGCGAGAGCGCTCCGGGCGGTTGATCCGGCACAGCTGGGGGCGCGGATTCGTGATCTGCGGCTGGCCGGCAAGCTCACCCAGGGCGGACTCGCTGGGTCAGACATGTCGGTGGGGTATGTATCCCGGATCGAGGCCGGGCAGCGCCGTCCAGATTCGGAGAAATTGGAGATCATTGCCGCTCGCCTGCAGGTCAGCGTTGCCGAGTTGGTGCGTCCCATCGGCGAGAGCGCGGGCGCCGCTCGCCTGCAGTTGCGGTTTGCTGAGTTGGCGTTGGAGTCCGGCGACTTCGTCGAGGCTCAACGTTCGGCGTCGGAATGGTTGGCTGACCCAAATGGCCTGGCCAGCGACGAGTTGCGCGCCGACGCGACCTATGTGCTGGCCAGGGCGCTTGAGGGTCAGGGCCAACTGCGCGAGGCGATCAGCGAATACGCGCGACTCCAAGACCCAGCGAAAGCGGGCGGCCGCTGGCTGGCCGCCATGTTGGGCGTGATGCGATGTTGCCGTGAGTGTGGTGACGTCAGTCGCGCGATCACCGTGGGCGAGGCGGCTCTGGTCGTGTTGAGCACGGTCGGACTCGAGGAAACCACAGACTATGTCCAAGTCCTGGTCGGTCTCGCCGCCGCCTGCTTCGAAGTCGGCGAGGAGGAACGAGCCTTCCAGATCTCTGAAGACGCGGTCGCCCGGGCCGAGGCCCTCGGGGACCGTAAGGCTCGCGCCACCACCTATTGGGCGGTGAGCGTGGTGGAGTCCGCGAGCGGTCACCAGTCGATCGCGATCGCTTGGGCCGAGCGGGCGTTAGCGCTGATGAGTAAGGGCGAAGACGACCGGAGCCTGGCGCGGCTGCGCGCCCAACTCGGCGCAATGATGCTGCGGACCGATTCGCCGAAGATCGACGAGGCCGAACGGCTACTCGTACGGGCTCGCAGCGACTGCGTCGAATCCGGCGCCGGAGTCATCGACCTAGCCCGCATCGATATAGGTCTCGCGTCGGCGCGCTTGTTGGCAGGTGACACCAGCGAAGCAGCGCGTCTCGCGAACGCCGCGATTGTCTCTGTCGAGACTTCCACACCGTTGCTGTCCTCCGCCGCTCACATTGTGATCGGTAGGTCGCGGCTGCTTGACGGAGATCGCGAGGGTGCGGTCGCGTCCTACCGATCGGCCGCCGCTGATCTCACCGCAGCAGGAGCGGACCGAGGCGCAGCCCAAGCGTGGTTCGAGTTAGCGACGCTGCTCGACGAAGTCGGAGAGACGCAAGCCGCCGCTGCCGCTTATCGAAGCGCAGGCGCCGCCGCCGGGCTCAAGGTCACCCAACCTTCGGTTCTCAAAAGCCGAGCAACCGCCCGTTAACGCTAGCGCCGATGCGTCCTCAACACCGGCCAATGATCCCCACCACCAGCCTGAACCGACGGCCGGCCATGGGCCGCCCCCCAGTCAGTGCCACCGATTGCCCCTACACCGGACACGACCACCGCAGTGAGCGCGGCCACCAGAAGTGTGAGTGCTGCCAAACGCCGCATTTTGACCCCCTAGAACTGAACCGGCCTGTTGACCGTTCTTGTCACACATCGGAGTCAAATCCGGGAAAGTTTAGATGGGCGCGCGAAAATCTTCTTTGCCGCGAGTGGGCAGCAGGGCAGTCAACAGGTGACGCGACAGTGCCCGCCTAGACCCAGCTCAAGGCGCTGACCAGCGCCGCCACCTTCATGCTCGGCGCGGTCCACTACGTGGTCGGCGGACTGTCGCGGACAAATCCGTCCCAGTCGTGGGTTCGCCATCCGGGCGGTTGGTGCCATTCGGTCCAGCCCGACCCGCGCCGGCCATCACTGGACTCGAACCGGCACATCGCGCGGAGGAACACTGCCGTCTCGCCGGTCGCCGACTCCAACTGGACGGGTGCATACGCCACCGGGACGACTGTCAGCATCAGGTCGCCAACCTGCACCGCGCAGGCAAGCGGCAGTCCCGAGGCGCCGAAGGTGGTGGCAGAACGAAAGTCGCCGCAGTCGGTCAAGTCACCTTCGGGCGTGGTGACGTAGCCCGCGACCGGCACGGGCGGGCCGAAGTTCACTTGGGTGCCATGAAACGCGGTGCCGTCGTCGAGGCGGCCCGCGGTCCACAGCCACGACATCGACCACCAGTCGCGCTCGCCCCAGCTGTGGTCGCGTTGGCCCGGTCCGGACAATGCGAACCCGTCCGCACCCCACCGAATCGAGCCGTCGACCGTGCACGGCACCTCGTAGCGGGTGGTCGCGGCGTACGGGTAGACCGCCTCGGCGGTGGCCCAGCGCAGGTCGAGGCCGAACCCGTCGGCGTCCACCTCGAGGGTGACCAGCTGACCGGGCCGGCTGATCCGCTGCGTGGCACGGTAGCCCTCGCCCCGGACCTCGGCATTACCGTCCGGCAGCCCAATCGGCATGGGCACGAAGTTGTCGGCGACCATCACCGCAGGCTCGCCCGGTCGGACGAGGCAGGCCCAGTACCAGGCGCGCCCCCAGTTCGGGTACACCCCGAGCCGGACATAGCCCCCGACGGACGCGTCGGCGTCGGCGAAATCGTAGTAGTAGGACTCGCTCCACAACGCCTCGCCACCGGGCGGATGCAATCCCTCGTCGGCGACCGTGAACGTGCGGCTCACGAGCGACTCCCTCGCGCGGTCGGCTGACGCCGTCGGTCGGTAATACCTATAGAGGTATCACGTCGGCGGTCGCGGACCCTCTCGCACCTCTCGCACCTCATTCGTAGTGACGCAGCTGCGCCCACAACTCGCCCCACGGCCGTCTGGGATCCGTACACAGGTAGAGGTGACCGTGCCACTCCTCGTTGTGGATGCCGGCGCTGTTCGAGAGGGTGGCCACCTGGCGGACCCGGCCGAACAGGGTCCGTAGATAGGTGCCGTAGCCCGTGACGTCGCGAGGCCCTGGAGCCACGGCGAGAACCGTCGTGGCGCCAGGGTTGCCCGGACCCCACCACCACTCGTTGTTCTGTCCGCTGACCGCGGTGGGCAGACCGCTGCCGCGGCCGAGCTCGTTGATGGCCCCGGCCTCGCCGTAGTCCCCGGTGAAGATCACCGCTTGCCGCCGTTGCGCGGCCGGAATCGCCAGCCAGGCGGCGCGGACCTGATTCACGAAGCCTGGCCAGCCGATCATCTCGCCCTGCGCCTGGTTGACGCCGTAGGTCCAGCCGATGTCACGTGCGGGCAGGACCGGAAGGACGAGCGGAAGTGCGACAGCGGTCGCGACCACGACGACGGCAATCGTCCGGCGGCGGGCGAGCCAGCGCGCGGACGGGATCGCACCTGCCGCCACGAGGTACACGTAGCACCCGGTGAGGTAGTAGATCTGTGCACCGGTGGTCAGGGCGAACAGCACGAACAGGATCCCGTACGCCCAGGTCAGGCCCCGCCACGTCGGGTGACCCGAGCGCCACAGGAACCGCAGACCGGCGATCCAGACCGGGATGAACGGGATCGTGGTCATCAGCAGCTGGCCACCGAGCCAGCTTCCGACGTTGCCCAGCCCGCCGTTCTCCTCGTTGAGGTGCCGGGTCATCGTGACGCTCGCCCAGCCGTGCCGTGCCTGCCAGACGAGGTCGGGAACGGTGAACGCCGCCGCGATCAATGCCCCGAACAGAAACCAGCGGTTCAGGATGTCGCGGCGTCCCCCGCTCAGAAGCGTCCCGAGAGAAAAGGCGATCGCGAAGAACGCGATGCTGTGCTTGTTGGTCAGGCCGACCCCGAGCACCAGACCTGCTGCGAGCCAGAGCTTGTGTCGCCCCGTGCGGCCGATCCGGACCACGACGAGTGCGAGCGCCGCCCAGGCGAGCACGTCGAAGGCCGTCGGACCCTCCTGATGGTCGACGGCCAGAAGCACCGGGGTGGTGGCGGTGCCGATCGCCGCGAGCACCTGCGCACGGCGGTCGCCGCCGAGCTCCCGGCTGATGAGGGCGGCGATCACGATCGTCGCCCAGGCCGCCAGCGCAGGCCAGACCCGCAAACCTGGAAGGGACACGCCGAAGAGCTCGAGGCTCACTCGCGCGAGCAGCGGGGCAAACGACGGCTGGTCGACGTACCCACCCTGGAGGTGGCGAGCGGCGTCGAGGAAGTACAGCTCGTCGCGGTGAAAGCCGTAGCGACCGGACAGCAGCATCAAAAGCGCGAACACCGCAGCACCAATCGCGAGTGGCACCCGCGATGCGACGGGGAGATCGCCGCCTGTCCGGGACGCAACCTGGGCAGGCAAATCCGTGGTCATGCGCGGCGGGACGGTGAGGACGGGGGCCGCGTCACCCGACTCTCATAGCACAGTTGGCGCCTCGCGAACGACTACAGCTGTTGGATTCGGAGCAAGTTGCCCGCCGGGTCGCGCACCGCGCAGTCCCGTACGCCGTAGGGCTGGTCCGTCGGCTCCTGCACGACGTCGGCGCCGATCGCCTGCAGCCGGTCGAAGGACTCGTCGAGGTCGTCCGTTCCCAACAGGAGCATCGCGTAGGTGCCCTTGGCCATCATCTCGGTGATCGTGCGTCGTTCGTCCTCGGTGATCCCGGGAGCGACGGCCGGCGGCGCGAGCACGATGTTGGTGTCGGGCTGGGTGGCAGGCCCGATCGTCAGCCAACGCATCGTCCCGTTGCCAACATCCATTCGGATCTCGAAGCCGAGGGCGTCGCGGTAGAAGGCGAGGGAGGCTTCCGGATCGTCGTGCGGGAGAAAGCTCGAATGAATCGTGAGGGTCATGACGGTCACGCTAGAGCGCCACGAGTGCTCGTGCTTCTCGATTCCTGACCGGTCGTGTTACTTGTCGGGTGACACACGGTGGAAGCTCGGCGGTCGGATCTGCGACTCGTCGTCGGTAGGCGCCCGGCGGCATCCCGACGCATTCGGTGAAGCGGGTGCTGAACGTGCCGAGGGAGGAGCAACCGACCTCGAAGCAGACTTCGGTCACGCTGAGATCGCCGCGGCGCAGCAAGGCCATCGCGCGTTCGATCCGGCGGGTCATCAGATAGCTGTACGGCGACTCGCCGTACGCCTGGCGGAACGAACGGCTCAGGTGCCCTGCCGACATGTGCACGTCCCGGGCAAGCGTCTCGACGTTCAGAGGCTCGGTGAAGTCCCGGTCGATGCGGTCGCGTACTCGTCGCAGCCGGACAAGGTCACGGAGCTGCCGTTCGTGGGTGCTGGGGTCACTCATGCGCCCTAAGCCACCCGGTAGACGACGAATGATGCCGCGACGTACTGGCAGACGAACGCGGCGACCGTGCAAGCGTGGAAGATCTCGTGAAACCCGAACCACTTCGGGCTAGGGTTCGGTCGCTTCAGACCGTAGACCACGGCCCCGAGCGTGTAGAGCAGGCCGCCGACGGCGATCAGGACGAAGGCGGGGATGCCGGCGCCGCGGATCAGGGCAGGAAGGAAGAACCCGGCAGCCCACCCGAGCCCGAGGTACAGCGCCACGTAGAGCCATCTCGGTGCGTCGATCCAGAACAGGCGGAACATCACTCCGACGAGGGCAGCGCCCCACACGGCGGCGAGTACAGCCGTTCGCGTTTCGTCCGTGAGCGCCAGCACGGCGAACGGGGTGTAGGTCCCGGCAATGAGCAGGAAGATGTTGGCGTGGTCAAAACGCTTGAGTCGATCTTCGACCCGCGGTGACCAGCTCCCGCGGTGATAGACCGCGCTGGTGGTGAACAGGACGACGGAGGTCACGGCGAACGCTGCCGCGGCGATCGTCGCCGGCCAGGACGGCGCGAGCACGATCAGGACGACGCCGGCCGCGAGTGCGATCGGCGAGGTGCATGCGTGTAACCAGCCGCGCAGCCGTGGTTTGGCGCTCGCGACCGCCTCGCCCATCGCGTCCGACGCGCGTTCCACCGCGCGCCGACTCGCGTTGAGCGCGGCCGTGGCCAGTTCGCGAGGCTCGGTCACGCCTCCAGTGTGACCGATGCGTCCCGCGACGTGCCCATGACCACCGTGAACTCTCAGCAAAGATTCAGCCCGTGTCGGCACCGTCATAAGCAACGTGATGACGGAGGACTGTGATGAGTGACGACCTGTTTTGGCCACCGCTTCGTCAGGATGGCGCACCCACGCCGGACCCCGACGAGCCGGTCGTGCCGGGCTTCCCGGTCGAGCGCGGCGAGCAACCGACCACGCCGTTCGAGATGGCTCCGACCGCGTCTGACGCTCAGCCGACCCGGCCGCGCAAGCTCGGGTTGGTCGCCGTCGCCGGTGTGACCGCTTTCGTTTTCGGCGCTGGCGGCGTTGCCGTGGGGGCAGCGTTCGTTGACCACGACAACTCCGGCACGACGACCCCGGTCAACTCCGCCGCCGACAGCACCGTAAGCCCGAGCGCGCTCACGACGACGCCCAAGAACTACGCGCAGATCGCGGCCAAGGTCCTCCCGTCGGTGGTCTCGATCAACGTGACAGGTAGCTCGGAGTCCGACACCGGCTCCGGGGTGGTCTTGGACTCGAAGGGCTACATCCTCACCAACAACCACGTCGTGGCGGCTGCCGTCGGCGGCGGCAGCGTGACGGTGGACTTCAACGACGGTTCGACGGTGTCCGCGAGGATCGTCGGCACGGACTCCCTTGATGACCTCGCGGTCATCAAGGTGACGAAGTCGGGACTGACGCCTGCGGCCCTGGGTAACAGCTCCGACCTGCAGGTCGGGGACTCGGTGCTTGCCATCGGCTCGCCACTCGGGCTGACCGGCACGGTGACGTCCGGGATCGTCTCGGCGCTCAACCGACCGGTGGTGACCCAGGAAGAGGCACCGCAGCAGACGAGCCCGTTCTTCGGCGGCGGTACGACCACCCCGAGCACCTCGCAGCCCACCGTCATCGACGCGATCCAGACCGACGCCGCGATCAACCCGGGCAACTCCGGTGGTGCGCTGGTCAACGGGATCGGCCAGGTGATCGGGATCAACTCCGCGA
Organism: Mycobacteriales bacterium; assembly: GCA_035501255.1. Taxonomy (GTDB): domain Bacteria; phylum Actinomycetota; class Actinomycetes; order JAFAQI01; family JAFAQI01; genus JAFAZI01. Next base: position 8,149 of record DATJWM010000114.1, read on the forward strand.
TTGCCTCCCTTGGAGAGTCGACCGGGTCGCAGAGCGGCAACATCGGCGTCGGTTTCGCGATCCCGATCAACCAGGCGAAGGCGATCGCCAACGAGCTGATCACGACCGGGCACGCGGTGCACCCGCTGCTCGGAGTGAGTCTTCCGGGGGACTCCAGCACCGGCGCCACGCCGAAGGCCACGGTCGAGAGCGTGACACCAGGTGGACCCGCCGCCAAGGCTGGTATTAAGAAGGGCGACGTGATCACCGCCGTGGACGGAGTGGAGACGCAGAGTGCTGACGCAGTCATCGCCGCGATTCGTTCGCACCAACCAGGCCAGAAGGTCATCGTGACGATCCAGCGTGATGGTTCGACCAAGACCGTGACGGCGACGCTCACCGCGCAGTCGTCGTCCCAGGGGTAGCCCGTGGCGCCCGCGCACGTGCTCGTCGTCGATGACGATCCGCAACTGCGAGAGGCACTCACCCGGGCGCTCGAACTGGACAGTTACCGCGTGAGCACCGCGAGCAACGGCGTCAAGGCGCTGGAGGCGGTCGCCTCGGCTCGCCCCGACGTGATGGTCCTCGACGTGATGATGCCCTACGTCGGGGGGCTCGACGTGTGTCGAACTCTGCGCAGCAAGAAGGACAGACTGCCGATTCTTGTCCTGACCGCACGCGACGAGGTCGGCGATCGCGTGGCCGGCCTCGACGCCGGCGCCGACGACTACCTCACCAAGCCGTTCGCGTTGGAAGAGTTGCGGGCGCGGCTGCGCGCGCTGTTGCGTCGTACGGTTCCGGACGAGGGCGATGAGGCGGCGGTTCTGGAGTACGCCGACGTCGCGTTGGATCCGGTTGCGCACACTGCCCGTCGCGGCGATCGCGCCATTGACCTCACCCGGACCGAGTTCGCCCTGCTGGAGTTGTTCCTGCGCAACGCTGGTCGTCCGCTGCCACGCGAGACGATCATGGACCGCGTGTGGGGATGGGAGTCCGAGCCCACGAGCAACTCCCTCGAGGTGTTCGTCGGGTACCTGCGGCGCAAAACCGAAGCTAACGGGGAGCCACGGCTGATTCACACGGTTCGCGGGGTCGGATACGTCCTGCGAAGTGAGACGTGACCGACCTCGAGACTCGTCAACGCGGGCAGGGCACTCCCGTCCACAAGTGGTGGCGCAACCTCTCGCTCGGCACCCGGCTGGTGACCGCGGCCGCGCTGGCGACGACGACGGCGATCGTCGCGGTCGTCGGCGTGGCTTACGTCGCCGTGCGGCACGAACTGTTGAGCAACCTCGACAGCCAGCTCCGTCGGCAGGCCAGCGAGCTCAGCGTGAGCAAAGAGTCGTTCATCAACTCGACCGGCTTTCACTACATCCTCCACGTGAACACCGGCGTCGGCGATGTCGGTGGCTACGCCCAGCTCGTGAGCGCAACCGGTCAGGGGACGCCGGCGGTGGGGCAAACGGTCGCGTTGCCGGTGACGGAGTCCGACATCAACGTGGCGCGCTCGGGCGGTCACGAATACCGGGATGCCGAGGTGGGTGGGCTCCATCTTCGGATCTTGACGTCGGTGCCGGAACAGGTGCGGGCCGCGGGAGCGACCGGCGAGGCGATCCAGATCGCGTTGCCGCTCACTGCGGTCGACAGCCAGTTGAACAAGCTGCGGGTCGCGTTTCTCCTGCTCGGGCTGGGCGGGCTTGCGCTCGTGGTCGTGGGATGTTGGGTGGTCGTACGCCGAACCATGCGGCCGGTCGCCACCTTGACGGAGGCAGCCGAACAGATCGCGGTGACCCGCGATCTCACGACCCGGATTTCCGACTACGGCAACGACGAGCTCGGCCGTCTCGCGTCCACGTTCAACGTCATGCTCGACGCGCTCGAGAAGTCAGTGGGACAGCAGCGACAGCTGATCCTCGATGCCAGCCACGAGCTGCGGACGCCGCTGGCGAGCCTGCGCACAAACGTGGAGGTGCTGCACGACGTCGAGCGTCTCAACCCGGATCAACGCCGGGCGTTGCTCGACGGGATCGTGACCCAGCTCGACGAGCTGACCGCCCTGGTCGCGGACGTCGTCGAGCTGGCCCGTGGCGAAGCCCCAGAAACCGCGCAGGAGGATGTCGCCTTCGATGATCTCGTGACCCGAGCGGTCGAGCGCGCCCGCCGCCACTGGCCGACCGTGATCTTCATGGCCGAGACCGCGCCGGTGATGGTGCGCGGCGTCCCGACCCGTCTGGACCGTGCGGTTGCGAACCTCCTCGACAACGCTGGAAAGTTCAGTCCGTCCGGCGCGGTCGTCGATGTCGCGCTGGGTTCGTCTGGTCGGCTCACCGTCGCCGATCGTGGGCCCGGCGTACCCGATGATGCGGTTGAGCACGTGTTCGACCGGTTCTATCGCGCCGACGAGGCGCGCGCGATGCCGGGCTCGGGCCTTGGTCTCGCGATCGTCAAGCAGGTTGTCGACGAGCACAACGGCATCGTCACGCTCGCGAACCGGCCCGGTGGTGGCGCGGTCGCGGAGATCGAGTTGCCCGTACTCGTCGGTGCCGAGCACCCGGCGGCGCTGGCCGAGCCCGGCATCGAGCACGAACCTGTCTCCTGACCCGCACGTAACGGTGTGACACCGTTCTGCAGGGGCGAATAGGCTCGCGGTGATGTCGCTGCTGCCGATTCTGAACGTTCGCAGCGCGACCGAGGCATCGGCCGTGCTGCTGGCGGGGTTCCTCGTCGCACGGCAGATCCCGCATCGGGTCGCTGCCTTCGTCTCCGCGGCCTGCTTTGAGATCGCCTTGGTCTGCGGACTGTTCGCGCTCTGGCAGGTTGCCAACCGGATCACCCGGGGGCACACCACCGGCGGCCTCGAGCGCGGCCGCTGGGTGTGGCACGCCGAGCGGGTCATGCACTTTCCGAGCGAGGTCAGCGTGCAGCGGTTGATCCTCGGCCATCCCGACGTCGTCAGGGTTGTCAACTACTACTACGACACCGCGCACCTGTCCTTCATGGTGATCTTCTTGATCTGGTTGTGGTTGCGCCACCGGGACCGCTACCCGTACTGGCGGAACACGGTCGCCTTCTTCACCTTGATGTCGCTGCTGATCCAGATGGTGGCGGTTGCTCCGCCACGATTGATCGGAAACACCGGCCTGGTCGACACGGCGGCTCTCTACGGCCAGTCCGTGTACGCCGTCGTCGGCGACATCGCCGACCAGTACGCCGCGATGCCGTCCATCCACGTCGGCTGGGCGGTCCTGATCTCCATCGCCGTGGTGACAAGCAGCACGAGTCAATGGCGCTGGCTGTTCGCGCTGCACGGTCCGCTGACGATCTTCGTCGTCGTGGCGACCGCCAACCACTATTGGCTGGACGCCGTGGTGGCGCTCGTGCTGCTCGCGATCGCGATGGTCATGTCGCGGGGAGTCGAGCAGGTCAAGGCGAGGTACTCGCCATCGGAGGAGGCGTTGCCGGCTCAAATCCAGCAGAGCGCGTTCTCGTGATGCTCGTTACGGTGCTTCGCTTCGTCGCAGGAATGGCTGAACCAGATCCGGTCACGCCATTGGGCATAAGTGATCGTCTGCGCGGCCAGCACCGGGTAAAAGAATCCGAACAGGACTATGCACACCGCTAGATAACCCGACGCAGTCGCGATCCCGACGGTACGCCGTACCGTGCTCATTGACCTGTGCCCGATCGCGACGCCGATCGCCATCGTGACCGCAAGGACCATGAACGGCACGTTCGGCAACATGTAGTAGAGGAACATCGTGCGATGGCAGTCGCCCGCGGGCGTGCACGCCGGGTCGGTGTGAACGGTGCCGAGCTCCTCGAAGACCCAAGGCAACCAGCCGGCGAGGTACACCAGCACGATCGCGCCGCCACGCCAATCGCGGCGCGCAACCCAGCGCCACAGGGCGAGGAACAGCGCGGGGATTGCGGCCCACCACAGGGCCGGGTTGCCGATGCCGAGAATCGCTTGCGAGCACGACGAGGCGCCGCATCCGGACGGTGCCTGGTAGTAGTAGGCGACCGGGCGGGACAACACCTGCCAGCCCAGCGGCTTGGACAGGTACGGGTGCGCGGCGTGCAGCGTCTTGTCGTAGTTCCAGATCTCGCGCTGGTATTTCAGCCAGCCTCGGAAGACGGCCCAATCGTGTGACAGCCAGGACTGTCCCGCGTGCACGTAGAAGTCGTGGTGGTAGGCGTACTGGCTGTTGGACAGGAACCACCCGGTCCAGGAGGCCGTGTATACGACGGCGGGGACGAAGATGAACGCGGTCAGGATCGGAATTCCGCTGAACACGATGCCGTAGACCAGGCCCTGTCGCGACCCGGCCGTCCGGCGGGCGCCGACGTCCCAGGCGATCGACAGGGCGATGAAGGCCAGCACGAAATAGGCGCCGTTCCACTTCGTGGCCATCGCCGCGCCAGTGCACAGTCCTGCCGCCCAGCGCCATGGGCGGACGCCCGTCGACGGTCCCCATTCGTGCGGGAGCACCGGTCCGCCGAGGCGGTCGGCGAGCCGATTGCGGGCGTAGTCGCGGTCGATGACCAGGCAGCCGAACGCGGCGAGCACCCAGAACATCAGGTAGATGTCGAGCGTCGCGATCCGGCTCTGGACGAACTCGAGCCCGTCGACGGCGAGCAGCGCCCCCGCAATGACGCCGAGGGCCGTCGAGCGGAACATTCGACGAGCGATTCGCGCCACGATCAAGATCGCAAGCGTTCCGAGCAGCGCGCCCATGAACCGGAACGCCAACGGGCTCGCGGGGTAGACCGTGTTGTTCTGCATGACCGTCTTGCCGTGATCGAAGATGAGCTCGCCGAGCGCCATCATCCATTTGCCGAGTGGCGGATGGACGACGAAGCCCGGGCCTCTGCCGTCGCCGCTCGTCTCGACGCCGTGTTTGAGCAGCCCCCAGCTGTCGTGCGCGTAGTAGACCTCGTCGAACACGAGGCCCTGGGTCGACTTCCCGGTGTTGGGCAGGGTGTGACCACCCGGGCGGGTAAGCCGCCAGAATCGCATCGCTCCGCCGAGAACGGTGATGGCGATCGGGAGCAACCAGCCCATCAGGCGGTCGCTGGGCATCGGTCGAGCGAGCCTTGCCTTGATCCGGGTGAGCGCTTCGTTGTCGTTCGCTGATGCCGGCGCCGGGGGCACGACCTGCGGCGGCGCTGTCGGCATGCCGGTCATGGTAGAAGCGCGCGCTGAGAAAACGGCGTCACGCCGTACCGGCCAGAGCGAAACGGCGTGACGCCGTACCGGCCAGAGCGAAACGGCGTGACGCCGTTGTGGGAGGTCCGCAGGGGGTTGAATGTGGGCATGCCGCTCGTCCTCGCCGCGACGCCGATCGGGGACTACGAGGATGCGTCCCCGCGACTGTGTCGGCTGCTCGAGACGGCCGACGTCATCGCTGCGGAGGACACTCGTCGCGTACGCCGCCTCGCCTCGGGCCTCGGCCTCACGCTTTCCGGCAGGCTGGTCGCGGTGTACGACGCGGCCGAGCGGTCCCGCTCGGCCGAACTGCTCGACGCGGTCGCGGCCGGACGCACCGTCGTCGTGGTCAGTGACGCGGGCATGCCGCTCGTTTCCGACCCCGGATATGTCCTCGTCGCCGGCGCGGTCGAGCGAGGCCTGCCGGTCACCGTGGTGCCGGGGCCGTCCGCCGTGACGGCCGCGCTCGCGGTGTCCGGGCTCGCGGTCGAGCGGTTCTGCTTCGACGGCTTCCTGCCGCGCAAGTCCGGTGAGCGAAAAGCGCGGCTCGCCGAACTCGCCGGCGACTCTCGGGCGGTGGTGTTCTTCGAATCGCCACGCCGCCTCGCGACCTCGCTGGCGGATGCGGTCGCGGCGTTCGGTGCCGGTCGAAGGGCAGCGGTCTGCCGTGAGCTGACGAAGACCCACGAGGAGGTCCGCCGGGCGACGCTGGCGGAGCTCGCGGCGTGGGCGGCATCTCGGGACGTTCTCGGGGAAGTGACGGTCGTCGTCGAAGGCGGCACTCCCACCCTCGCCGAGGTGGACGATGCGGCGCTGAGGGACGAGGTCGAAAGCCAGATCACGGCCGGGATGACCAGGCGCGATGCGGTTGACGCGGTGGCGGCGAAGCACGGACTGGCTCGCCGCCGGGTCTATTCGGTGGCGCTGCACGAATAGGCTGACCAGATGCCCAAGCACATTCTTACCGCCGTGGCCTGGCCGTATGCCAACGGCCCGCGCCACATCGGTCACGTGGCCGGGTTCGGCGTACCGTCGGACGTCTTCTCCCGCTACCACCGGCTAGCTGGAAACGACGTGCTGATGGTGAGCGGCACGGATGAGCACGGCACTCCGATCCTCGTCCAGGCCGACCAGGAAGGAGTCGCGCCGCGGGCCTTGGCGGACCGCTACAACCGGGTTATCGCGGAGGATCTTGCGAATCTCGGCTTGTCCTACGACCTGTTCACCCGGACCACGACCCGTAACCACTACGCGGTCGTCCAGGAAATGTTCAAGACGCTCTATAGCAACGGCTACATGATCGAGCGGACGACCAAGGGTGCGATCTCACCGTCGACCGGGCGAACCCTTCCCGACCGCTACATCGAGGGAACCTGCCCGATCTGCGGTTACCCGGAGGCTCGCGGCGATCAGTGCGACAACTGCGGCAACCAGCTCGATGCGGACCAGCTGATCAACCCCCGGTCTCGGATCAACGGCGAGACCCCCGACTTTGTCGAGACGGAGCACTTCTTCCTTGACCTGCCGTCGCTTGCCGACGCTCTGGGTTCCTGGCTTCAGACCCGGACCGATTGGCGCCCGAACGTCTTGAAGTTCTCGCTCAACCTTCTCGATGACCTCAAGCCGCGGGCGATGAGTCGGGACATCGACTGGGGGGTACCGATTCCGCTCCCAGGGTGGGAGGACAACCCGAACAAGCGGCTGTATGTGTGGTTCGACGCGGTCATCGGGTACCTGTCGGCGTCGGTTGAGTGGGCTCGTCGTAGCGGCGATCCGGACGCGTGGCGGGCGTGGTGGACCGATCCGAGCGCCGAGTCCTACTACTTCATGGGCAAGGACAACGTCACGTTCCACTCCCAGATCTGGCCGGCCGAGCTGCTCGGTTACGACGGCCGCGGATCGAAGGGCGGTACGCCGGGGGTTTTCGGAGAGCTTCAGCTACCTACCGAGGTGGTGTCGAGTGAGTTCCTGACGATGGAGGGTCGCAAGTTCTCCTCGAGTCGCAACGTCGTCATCTACGTCCGCGACTTCCTCTCGCGCTACTCGCCGGACACCTTGCGCTACTACTTGACCGCGGCCGGGCCGGAGTCGAACGACACCGATTTCACCTGGTCGGAGTTCGTCCGGCGTAACAATGACGAACTTGTCGCGGCCTGGGGAAACCTGGTCAACCGGTCGCTGTCGTTCACCGCGAAGAACATCGGGGAGATCCCGGCCGCAGGCCAGCTGACCGACGCCGATCGCCGCCTCCTCGGCACCCATGAAGGGGTCTTCGCTCAGGTCGCGACCGACATCGAGCATTCCCGGATGCGGGCTGCCCTGGGCGGCGCCATGGGTCTCGTTGCGCAGACGAACAAGTACCTCTCCGACGAGGCGCCGTGGAAGTTGCGTGAGTCCGACCCCGAGCGGATGAGGACGATCCTGCACGTGGCGCTTCAGCTTGTGAGCGATTGCACGACGATGCTTGCGCCGTTCATGCCGCATTCCTCACAGCAGGTGCACGAGCTGTTCGGTCGCGACGGGGTGCTCGCGCCGCAGCCCGAGCTGCGCGAGGTCACTGATCTCGATGACGGGTCGCCGTACCCGGTCCTTGCCGGTGACTACTCGACCGCGGCGCGCTGGGCTCGGACCCCGCTCGACCCTGGTACGCCGATCGCTGCGCCGACGCCGCTGTTCGCCAAGCTCGACCCGTCGGTCATCGACGAAGAGCTTGCCCGGATGGCGGGCGAGTGAGCGCGGAGGTCGCGCGCGGCGGTGACGCCCCACGCCGGGGTGATCCGCCGCCGGCTCCTCCGGCGTTGCCGGTCCCGGCGATCGACAGCCACTGCCACCTCGACCTGATGGAGTCCGCCGTCGAGGACACGATGGCGGCGGCCCGAGCGGTCGGGGTCGCCCGGGTTGTGACGATCGGGATCGACGTGGCGTCGTCACAGTGGTGTGCGGACGTCGCGGCCGCCCGCGACGATGTCTGGGCCGCGGTAGCGATCCATCCGAACGAGGCACCCGACGCCGACGAGGCGGCCTGGTCCGCCATCACTGATCTGGCGGCCGGTTCCCGGGTCGTGGCGGTCGGCGAGACCGGTCTCGACCGCTTCCGGACCGCCGAGGAGGGCTGGCCCGCGCAAGAGGAGTCCTTTCGCCGGCACATCGCGATTGCGAAGACGGTCGGGAAGGCGGTCATGATCCACGATCGTGAGGCTCACCGTGAGGTGGCCGACATCCTCGCCGGCGAAGGCGCACCTGAGGGCGTGATCTTTCACTGCTTCTCCGGTGATGGTGCATTCGCCCGTGAGTGCGCCGACGCTGGTTATGTGATGAGCTTCGCTGGCAACATCACGTTCAAGAATGCCCACGACCTGCGTGAGGCGGTCGTCGTTGCGCCGCTCGAGCAAATCCTGGTCGAGACCGACGCGCCGTTCCTCACACCGACCCCGTATCGAGGTGCGCCGAACGCGCCGTACCTCATCCCGCTGACCGTGCGGGCGATCGCGGAGCTGAAAGGCCGCCCGGTCGACGAGGTCGCCTCCGCGGTGACGGCCAACGCGGCGCGGGTCTTCGGCTGGGAGTGATCACGGTCTCGCCCGACGCCTTGCTGACCCCGACCGACGTTCGCGGGTTGACCGCCACACTCGGTCTGCGTCCGACGAAGTCCCTTGGCCAGAACTTCGTGGTCGACCCCAATACCGTCCGGCGCATCGTTCGGGCCGCCGGGGTGAGTCCGGACGACGTTGTTCTCGAGGTCGGTCCCGGTCTCGGGTCGCTCACGCTCGCGTTGCTGCCTCAGGTCGGGCGGGTCACCGCCATCGAGATCGATCCGGTCCTGGCCTGCGCGCTGCCCGCCACGGTGGCCGCCCGGTTGCCCGATCGTGGCGACCGGCTCGCGGTCGTGCACGCGGATGCCCTGACCGTGACCGCCGCGGACTTCGGGACCCCGACCGCCCTCGTTGCCAACCTGCCGTACAACGTGGCGGTCCCGGTGGTCCTCCGCCTGCTCGACGTGGTGCCATCGCTGACCCGCGGCCTGGTGATGGTGCAGGCGGAGGTCGCTGACCGCCTCACCGCACCGCCCGGCTCGCGCACGTACGGCGCACCCTCGGCCAAAGCCGCGTGGTGGGCGCAGATGCGGCCTGCTGGGCGGGTATCACGCTCGGTGTTTTGGCCGGTTCCGAACGTCGATTCCGCGCTGGTGGCCTTCGATCGCCGTGCCGAACCGGCGACGTCGGCGACCCGCGCCGAGGTGTTTGCCGTGATCGACGAGGCTTTCGGACAGCGTCGAAAGACGTTGCGATCGGCGCTGTCGGGGTGGGCCGGATCGGCGAGCGACGCGGAGGCGATCCTTCGGGCCGCGGGGGTGGACCCGTCAGCGCGCGGCGAACAACTCGCGATCGCGGATTTTGCGGCGATCGCGAGCAGTGGTTCCGCCGTACGATCGGGGGCGTGAGGTGGCAGCGATGAGCGTCACCGTGCGCGTTCCGGCCAAGGTCAATCTGCATTTGGGGGTCGGATCGTTGCGGCCGGACGGCAAGCACCACCTGCACACGATCTACCAGGCCGTCAGCCTGTACGACGAGGTCACGCTCGAGCCGACGGCTGACGGCACGGTCACGCTCGAGGTCACGGGCGATCTCGTCGATGACGTCCCGCTCGGTGACGACAACCTCGCGACCCAGGCCGTCCGGGCGATCGCCGCGCTCGCCGGGGTTGAGCCGTCGGTGCGGATCATCCTGCGCAAGGGTATTCCGGTCGGTGGTGGCCTCGCCGGGGGAAGCGCGGACGCAGCCGCGGCATTGGTGGCTGCCGACGCCCTCTGGGAGTGCGGCTTCAACCGCGCTGTGCTCGAAGGGCTCGCCGCTCAACTCGGCAGCGACGTCGCATTTCTGCTGCACGGAGGGACCGCACTGGGAACCGGCCATGGCGAGATCGTGTCGCCGGTTCTCAGCCGAGGGGAGTGGCATTGGGTGCTCGCGGTCGCAGAGGTCGGCCTGTCAACGCCGTCCGTTTACGCCGAGCTCGACCGCCAGCGCGGCGCCGAGCACGAGACGGACGCGGCGATCGCCGACGGCGTACTGTCCGCGCTGCGGGCGGGTGACGTCGTCGCTTTGGGCAGGTCGTTGCGCAATGACCTGCAGTCACCGGCTCTTCAGCTGCGCCCGAACCTCTCGAAGGTGCTGGACGCCGGTCGCGAGCTCGGCGCGGTCGGTGGGATCGTCTCGGGTTCCGGGCCGACGGTGGCGCTGTTGGCGCCGAACTCCGCGGAGGCGATCCGGATCGCCTCCGCACTGGCGGGGTACGACGTGTGTCGGACCGTGCGTCGAGCCACGGGACCGGTCGCCGGCGCGCGCGTCGTCACCAACTGACCGTGCCCAACGGCGTGACGCCGTTCTGCCCTGGCCGCAACGGCGTGACGCTGTTCTGCCCTGGCCGCAACGGCGTGACGCCGTTTTGGCTCAGGCGGGTGCGGGGTGGGCGCGCTTTCCCGCGATCCGTTCGGCCGATGGCCAGCGCACGTCGGAGATGAGGTGCAGCTTCTCGAGCATCCAGATGATGCGCGCCGAGGAGTCCAGCTGACCGGGAAGTACGCCGTGACGAGCGGCGGTGGGGTCGGCATGGTGCAGGTTGTGCCAGGACTCGCCCATTGACGGGATGGCGAGCCACCACACGTTGGCCGAGCGGTCACGGACCGAGAACGGACGTGTCCCGATCGCGTGACAGATCGAGTTGATCGACCAGGTCACGTGGTGCAGGAGCGCGACTCGGACCAGACTCGCCCAGAAGAACGCGATGACGGCACCTTGCCAGCGCCAGCCGGACCAGGCGTATCCGATCGCGGCGGGGAGCAGCAGGCTCACGGCGGACAGCCATGGAAACGCTTTCGACACCCGCGCGATCCAGCGGTCGGCGAGCAGGTCGGGAGCGAAGCGCTCGTGGTTGGTCTGCTCGACGTCAAACATCCAGCCGACGTGGGCGAACCACAGGCCCTTGACGAGTGCACGGACGTTCTCGCCGTACCGCCACGGGGAGTGCGGATCGCCGGCTTGGTCGCTGAACGCGTGATGCCGACGGTGGTCGGCCACCCAGCGGATCACCGGCCCTTCGATCGCGAGGCTTCCCGCGACCGCCAAGGCCACCCGCAGGGCCCTTTTTGCCTTGAACGCGCCGTGGGTGAGATGCCGGTGGAAGCCGATCGTGATCCCGTGTCCGGAAATCGCGTACATCACGGCGGCGATGACCAGCGCATGCCAGTCCACGCCCCAGCCCCACGCCACCGGGATCGCGGCCACCAGGGCGAGGAGAGGTACGACGATGATGACGGCGAGGAGGACCTGCTCAGCGCGCGCGCCCGCTGGAGACCGCGTCATTCGGGTGGTTGTCAGGCGCGGGTCGACGGCGCCGGGATCGTGGACCGTATGCGTTGCGACCTGTGTCATCGATCTCCTCTCGCCCCACCGACCATGCTCGCACGACCGTTGGGGCGCAGGACGGCGAGCGCGCCTTCGCCGACCTCCTCGGTACGGCGACGATCTCGCTGTTGACGCTCGGGTGATCGCTAGTCTTGGGCATCGATCGGTCCCCGATCGTCTAACCGGCAGGACTCCAGAATTTGGATCTGGCTATCGAGGTTCGAATCCTCGTCGGGGAGCTGAACCGACACCGCGACCCTCACCGGGAGGCCGCCGTGACGTGGGTAGTCTCGGCGAGGACGTCCGGCGAGTCTGGTGGCAGGAGCCTGCGTGAGCGAAACCGTGCCTGCTGACTCAGGGTCCCCGCGCTCGAGCCGCCCTGCGGCGGTGGTTGTCCTCGCGGCCGGTGAAGGCAAGCGGATGAAGTCGGCTGAGGCGAAGGTTCTGCACGCTATCTGCGGGCGCAGCCTCCTCGGGCACGTCCTCGCGGCCACCGAGTCGCTCGATCCGGCTCGCACGCTCGTCGTGGTCGGCAATCGGCGGGAGCAGGTGGTCGCCCACCTTACCGAGGTATCGCCCACCGCGGTCGCCGTGGTTCAGGAGGAGCAGAACGGCACTGGACACGCCGCCCGGATCGCTCTTGACGCGCTCGGCGCCGACGTCGATGGCGTCCTTCTCGTGGTGTCGGGTGACTCCCCGCTGCTGACCGCCGAGACGCTGTCGGCGCTGCTCGCGCGCCATCGGGAGATCAACGCGAAGGCGACGGTGCTCGTCGCCGAGGTTCCGGACCCGGCCGGTTATGGCCGCGTCCTGCGGGACCGTGACGGGCAGGTCATCGCGATCATCGAGGAGCGCGACGCCGACGAGCCGACCCGCCAGCTCGCCGAGATCAACACCAGCGTGTACGCCTTCGACATCAGCGCGCTCCGGGGAGCGTTGAGCAGGGTGACGACCGGCAACGCTCAGGGCGAGGAATACC
>DATJWM010000115.1:0-26523 GCA_035501255.1 Mycobacteriales bacterium
CGAGTGCGGTCGTGGCGAGGTCGCGGTCGCGGAAGTCCGCGCCGGTTGCACCCGTAATCTCGACCCCGATGGCGGGGGTGATCGGGGCGAGCGTCAGGTCCATCGGATCCTCCGTCGTCAGTCGGGGACGGGAGTGAACTGCAGATGCAGCGCGGTCAGCCCGCGTAGCACCCAGGTCGGCTCGTAGGAAAACCGGCGAGCGCCAGCAGGCCCGTGGTGTTCCTCGGAGATCCGGATGTCGTTGGTTCGGGCGAGGATCCGCTCGAGACTCGCCTTCGCCTCGACTCGGGCGAGCGGTCCGCCGGGACAGGAGTGCACGCCGCGACCGAAGGCGATGTGGCTGCGCAGATTTGCGCGGTCGATGTCGATGTCGGCAGGGCAGGAGAACTGGCGGGGATCGCGGTTCGCGGCGCCGTTGAGGAGCATGACGGGCGTGCCGGCGGCGACCTCGACGCCGCCGATCGTCGTGTCGACGCGGGCCATCCGGAAGTCGGCCTTGACCGGGCTCTCGATCCGCAGCGTTTCTTCGATGAACGCCGGGATCCGGTCGGGGTGGGCGCGCAGGTCGGTCTGAACCTCCGGGTTCTCCGCGAGGTACATCAGGGCCGCGGCGAGCAGGCGCGCGGTCGTCTCCTGGCCCGCGGCAAACAGGAACGACGCCGTGCGGACCACGTTGATGACCTCGGGGGTCGTTCCATCCGGGTAGGTCGCGAGGGCAAGATCGGTGAGTACGTCGCCCTTCGGTTCCCGACGGCGGTCCTCGATGTAGCGGGTGAACCACTCGTCGCACCACGAGAGCGCGTTGAGGTCCGCGCCGTCCCCGCTGCCCATCGACCCCATCGAGCCCGGGGAAGCGGCCAGGCCGAAGCCACGCCGAAACGTGTCGTGGTCGGCCTCAGGGACGCCGAGGAGGTCGGCGACGACCAGCATGGCGAACGGTTGGGCGTAGGCCCGGATGAACTCGCACTCGCCGTTCGCGAGGAACTCCTCGAGCTGGGTGTCGGCCAGCCGCCAAATGAACTCCTCGTTCTCTTTGAGCCGCTTCGGGGTGATCAGCCGCATCAGCACCCCGCGTTCCTGGGTGTGCATCGGCGGGTCCATCGTGACCATGTGCTCGTGCATCGGTAGCTGGTCGCGGTAGGTATCGATGATCTCGCTCACGTTGCCCTCGAGGGGAACCGGAAAGACCGCGAACGGGCCGACCACGGAGTTGCACGAGGAGAAGGTGTCGCTGTTTCGGTACACCTCGGTGGCCTCGTCGTACCCGCTGACGGCGACCACGCCGAGATTCGGGAGGGGCAGGACCGGGCACTGCGAGCGCAGTTCGTCGTAGTACGGGTAGGGATCGCGGACGAGCGAGGCGTCGGTGAAGAAATCGAGGGTCTGCCAGTCGCTCACCGATGCTCCCTGATCGAACGGTGCGGTGATACCGCCCGGTGTGGAGGACACCCTATGCTGTGCAAGTGCTCAGCACAATCGCCGACCCGACCTTCGCAGCACGTATGCGCGCGCGATGACCTCCAGTCGCCGACTCGGCGCCGAGGACTCCGCGACCCGAACGGCGTTGCTCGACGCCGCGATCGCCCTGATGCTCGAGGAGGGCTATGCGTCGGTGACCTCGCGCAAGGTCGCGGCCCGCGCGGGTCTGAAGCCCCAGCTCGTGCACTACTACTTCGCGACCATGGACGACCTGTTCCTCGCGCTGGTCCGGCGCGGGGCGCAAGTCAACCTCGAGCGCCAGGTCCAGGCGCTTGCCTCGGCGCAACCGTTGCGGGCGTTGTGGGCGTTCAGCAACGACCCGGCGTCGGCGACGTTGACCTGGGAGTTCGCGGCGCTGGGCAACCACCGCAAGGCGATCCGGGCCGAGCTCGCCGGGTACGCCGAACAGTTTCGTGCGCTCCAGACCGAGGCGTTGGCGCGCATCCTTGCCGGGTACGGCGTGGCCGCGGAGGAGATCGCAGCGGAGGTGCTCCCCGTTCTGCTCACCGGCCTGTCCCAGATCCTCGCGATGGAGGAGACCCTCGGATTGACCAGCGGGCATCCGCAGATGCGGGCCAAGATCGAGCAGTGGATCGAGCGGTTCGAGCCCAGCGGCGTCGACGGGACGGTCAGTCCGCCATCCCGGCTGGAATCCAGTCGGGCGGTCGCTTCTCCATGAACGCTGCCATCCCTTCGCGCGGCTCGGGCGACTCCTCCAAAGCCCAGAACATCGTCTGGTAGTCGATCGCCCCGTAGCGCTCGTTGAGCATCCGCTTGACCATCATCCGTGCGGTTGGCGGGGTCTGGAGGATCTCGCGGACCGCCTGCACTGCCGCAGTGCGCAGCTCGGCGTGCGCGACGACCCGGGAGATGACTCCCAGCCGTTGCGCTTCTGCCGCGTCGAAGCGGCGCGCGGACAGCATCAGGTCGCGGGCCACGGCGACCCCGACATGGGCGGGGAGCGCGGCGGCGTACGTCGCGTCGGGAATACCGCGCAGCAACTCGGGCACCCGGAACGTCGCGCGGTCGCTGGCGACCGCGATGTCGGACATCATCGCGATCAGCAGCCCGCCGGCCTGGCAGATCCCGTTGACCGCGCTCACGACCGGCGCCCGGCTGTCCCGGATCGCGAGGAACGGCAGGATGTCGTTGCCGATGTCCTCGGGCAGGTTGTCGCCCGGCTCCGCGCGCCCACCGAGATCGCCGCCCGGTGCGAACACGTCGCCGGTGCCGGTGATGATCAGGGCCGCCAGGTCCGGTTCGGTATTGACCAGGCGAACCGCGCGCTTGATCCCGAAGTACATCGCCGGGGTCAGCGCATTGCGCGCCGTGGGGCGGTCGATCACGCACCAGCCAATGACCCCGTCGCGTTCGAAGCGCAGGCCGGCGGCACCGAGGTCATCGCTCATGAATCGTCACGGTAGCGTCACCTCCCGGACGGAAAGGACCCGATGACCACCCGACCGCTGCCTGCGTTGACCCCGGAGAACGTCGAGTTCTGGACCGCGGGCGAGCACGGCGAGCTGCGGATCCAGCGGTGCGGTGCCTGCGGCACCTGGCGGCACCCGCCCGGACCGATCTGCGCGAACTGTGCCTCCACCGACTTCGCTTTCGAGGCGGTGAGCGGCACCGGCACGGTCGCCGGGGTCTCGATCAACCACCATCAGTGGCTTCCCGACTTTCCGCCGCCGTACGTCGTCGTCATCGTTGCGCTCGACGAGGACCCGCGAGTGCGCGTGACCTCCAACGTGATCGACTGCGATCCGGGCGAGGTGTCGGTCGGGTCTCGCGTGCAGGTCGGATTCGAGCAGCACGACGACGTGTGGCTGCCGCTCTTCCGCCTGGTGCCGGGTGCCGAGGCGGGGCAGGTGCCGCAGGACGAGGACGTGCGGCGGTATGTCCGGCCGATGCTGACGACCCGCAAGTTCGAAGACGACAGCGCGATCACCGGGATCGGGAAGTCGCGGGTCGGCCGGCGGTTGATGGTGGATCCGCTGGCCCTCGCGGTCGAGGCGTGCACGAGCGCGGTTGCCGACGCGGGGCTGACCTTTGCCGACATCGACGGACTGTCGACCTATCCCGGCTCGGGTGGCCACGACAGCGGGCACTCCGAGGGAGGGATCACCGCGATCGAAGAAGCGCTACGGATTCGTCCGACCTGGATCAACGGGGGAATGGAGATCCCCGGGCAGTCCGGGGCGATCGTCGCGGCGATGCTCGCCGTGTCGGCGGGGTTGTGCCGACACGTGTTGTGCGTCCGCACGGTGTGGGAGTCGACGCACGCGGCGCTCGCGGCGCAGGCGCGCTCAGCGACCGGGTCGGGTTCGAGGTCGACGCAGAGGGTCAGCGGCGACTTCGCCGGCTGGCGAGCGCCGTTCGGCGCGATGTCCGCAGCCAACCTGATCGGAATGTATGCCTCCAACCACTTCGCGCGCTACGGCACGACCCGCGAGGCGCTCGGGTGGATCTCCACCACCGAACGCGCGCACGCGGCGCTCAATCCCGACGCGATCTATCGCGACCCGATGACGATGGAGGACTACCTGTCGGCGCGACTGGTGTCCACGCCGTTCGGCCTCTACGACTGTGACGTGCCGTGCGACGGCAGCATCGCGGTGGTCGTTTCGGCGCGAGACGCGGTCGCTGATCTACCCAGCACGCCCGTGTACGTCGATGCCGTCGGCACCCAGATTTGCGAGCGGATCTCCTGGGATCAGGGGACGCTCACCCATGAGCCGCAGGTCAGTGGACCGGCCGCACATCTGTGGACCCGGACGAGCCTGCGCCGGGAGGACGTCGACCTCGCGCTGCTCTATGACGGGTTCACCTTCAACTGCCTGTCCTGGTTGGAGGCGCTCGGGTTCTGCGGGATCGGGGAAGGTGCGGCGTTCGTCGAGGGAGGGACACGGATTTCCCTCGGTGGTGAGTTGCCCTTGAACACCCACGGCGGTCAGCTGTCGGCCGGGCGCACCCACGGGTTCGGCTTCGTGCACGAGGCCGTGACCCAGTTGCGCGGCGACGCCGGCGAGCGCCAGGTCCACGATGCGCAGGTGGCCGTCGTCTCGACCGGCGGCGGCACACCCGGCGGAGCGCTGCTCCTGCGGCGTTAGGACGGCTCGTCCCCAGTGAGGTGCGGATAGATCCGGGTGAAGTCCACACCCGGTTCGGCGCCCGCGAACTCGGTCCAGGTGGCTTCGGTTCGGGTCCCGAAGTCCGACGGCGTGCCCTGGGCGCGCACGGCGTCGAGGTACAAGCCGAGGTCCTTCGCCATCAAGGTGTTGGCGAAGCCGGAGGAGTAGGTGCCGGTCAGGACATGGTTGGTGAACTTGTCGGTGATCGCCGCGCTCTGGCCGCTCGAGGTCGACAGCACGTCGAGCATCGTCGCGAGGTCGAGCCCGACCGACAGACCGAAGGCGACCGCTTCGCTGGCCGCTGCCAGTGCGGTGGCCGACAGGAAGTTGTTCGCGAGTTTCATGGCCTGGGCCATCCCGGCGCGGTGACCGACCCGGCGCCGCCGGTCGCTCAACCCAGCAAGGACCGGTTCGACGGCGGCGCAGTCGTCGTCGGTTCCGGCGTACATGACCATCAGCGTCCGCGCTCGCGCCCCGGCGACCCCGCCGGACACCGGGGCGTCGACATAGCCGACGCCGACGTCGCCCAGCCGAGTCTCGATCGCCCGCGCCGCGCTGACGCCGACCGTCGAGGTGTCGAGGACTCGACTGACCCGACGTTCGGTGGTGTCGGCGAGGGTGGCGCTGACCTGTTCGCTGATCGCGCCATTCGGAAGGCTCAGCACGGCGACGTCGGTGCTCCGCGCGACCTCGGCCGCGTCTGCGACGAAGGTCGCGCCGTCGGGGTTGCGAGCGGGACCACTGACGTCGTAGGTGAGGACGTCATGACCCGCACCGACGAGGTTCGCGGCCAGCGCGCTGCCCATGTTGCCGAGGCCGATGAACCCGACGATGGCCACGACTCACCCCTCGGCGGCGCGGACGGCTTGCACGGCTCGCTTGGCGGCGATCCCCGCTGGTGCACCGCAGTAGGCCGCGACCTGGAAGAGCAGCTCGTCGAGCTCGGCGTCGGTGACGCCGGTGCGCGCCCGGGCACCCGCGTGCAGCGCGAACTCCTCCATCCGACCCAACGCGGCCGTCATCGCGAGCACCAGCAGGCTGCGGTCACGGGTGCTGAGCGCACCCTCTCGTGCCCAGACGCCCCACGCCATCGAGGTGATGTAGTCCTGGAAGTCGGCGAGCGTGGGATTGGGGTCGGCGGTCTGGGCGTCGACGTAGGCGTCGCCGAGCATCGCGCGGCGCTTCGCGCGCGCGGCTTGCAGAGTTTCGGTGGGCTCCATCCGCCGAAACTATCGGCTGGGACCTGCTCAGCCCATCGGGATCAAACCCGGCGGAAGGCCGATGCTGCGGGTTTCGAGGAAGCTCGCCAGCCCCTCGGGTCCGAGCTCGCGTCCCAGTCCGGAGCGTTTGAAGCCGCCGAATGGGACGAGCGGGAACGGCGGGTAGCTGCCGTTGATCGCGACGCTGCCGGTCCGCAATCGCTTGGCAACCCCGAGGGCTCGGTGCGCGTCGGCCGACCACACCCCGCCGGCGAGCCCGTAGTCGGAGTCGTTGGCGATCCGGACCGCGTCGTCGTCCCCGTCGTGGGCGATGACGCACAGAACCGGGCCGAAGATCTCTTCGCGCGCGACCCGCATCGTGTTCTCGACGTCGCCGAGGATGGTGGGTGCGACGTACCAGCCTTTCGGTAGGTCAGCCGGTCGAAAGCCACCCGCGACGATCCGGGCGCCGTCGTCGACCGCACCGGTGAGGTAAGCCATCACGCGGTCACGTTGGCGCTCCGCGACCAGTGGCCCGACGATCGTCGCCGGGTCGTGCGGGTCGCCCACGGGCACCGCCTCGGCGGCCTCGGCCGCGATCTCGAGCGCATCGGCGTACCGCGACCGGGGGACGAGGACCCGGGTGTGGGCGCCGCAGACTTGCCCGGAGAGGTGCATCGCGCCCTTGACGACGCCCGGTATGACGGCGGCGAGGTCGGCGTCGTCGAGGATGAGCGAGGCCGACTTGCCGCCGAGTTCCAACGACACTCGCTTCACCTGGTCGGCGCAGGCGGCCATGATCCGCTGGCCGGCTGCGGTCGAACCGGTGAATGCGACCTTCTCGATCCAGGGGTGGGTGACGAGGTGCTCACCGACCTCGCGGTCACCGGGGACAACGTTGAGGACTCCCGGTGGTACGCCGGCGGCCTCGAGCGCCTCGGCGAACAGGTAGTTCGACAGCGGGGCCTCGGGAGGCGGTTTGAGGACGACACTGCACCCGGCCGCGAGCGCGGGGGCGGTCTTCCATGCCGCCAGCGTCACGGGCGCGTTCCACGGCACGATCGCGGCGACCGCGCCGACCGGTTCGCGAGTGACCAACCCGCCGCGATCGCGGCCGTCAACCCTGGCCTCGAACGGGAAGGCGCGGATGAGCTCGGCGTAGTAGTCGAACACTGGCCCGAGCAGCCCGGTCTGGGCGGCGTGCGCCTGGCTGCTGGCGACGCCCATCTCCTCGGTCGTCACCGCCGCGATCGCGTCGGCGCGGGCGCGAAGCTCGTCGGCGGCTCGAGCCAGCACCTCGGCTCGTTCCGCGGGTGCGGTCCGTGGCCATGGTCCGTCCTCGAATGCCGCGTGCGCAGCGCTCACCGCGGCGTCGATGTCCGCGGCGGTCGCGTGCGGGACCTCGCCGACGACCTCTTCGGAGGACGGCGAGACGACCTGATGAACCTGGTCGCCGTGCGCGGCGACCCAGTGTCCGTCGATGAAGAACTGCCGCCGGACCATCGTGGACCGGTCCAGGATTTCGGTGGAGATGGCCGCCTCCTGTGGTGAGCGAACGCTCGCTATCTTATGCGGGCGCCAGTGTCGCGAGCAGAAGGTGCGAGTCCTGCTGGAAGACGCGGATCTCCGACACCTTGCCGTCCGTGACCGCGACCAGCTCGGCGACATCCACGGTCGCGCTGCGACCGGTTGCTTTCGACGTCCACGTCTGGGTCGTGAGCTGGACGGCGCGCGCGCCCGAGCCGAACACCCGGTAGTCGCGAATCTCACGGTCCCAGTGGGTGCTGAAGACCGTGCCCATCTCCTGCATCCCCGCCAGACCCTCGTGCCAGCCGCCGTGCGGGAACGACTGGGGCTGCTGGATCCGCAGGCGGTCGTGCAGCAGCTCGGCGGCCGCAGCATCACCGGCCTGGAAGCGCCGGGCGAGCTCTTCGACGACCGTGACCGCGTCGGCATCCGGGCCGAGGGTGGTCACGGGCGCCGGCGCTTGGCCCCGAGCGGCGGGAAGAACCCCTTGACCGTGCCATCGCTGACCACCTCGATCGCACGGGGCAGGTCGAGCTTGCCCTTGTGGTGGCTTTCCATCGCGAAGATCAGCGCGATCCCCATGACCGCGCGAGCCGACACTTCCGGCGACTCCATTTCGAAGCCATAGCGGTTCTCGACCTCCCGCCAGGCCTCGGCGAGTCGATCCATGGCGACGGAGAAGTGCTCACGGTAGAACCGCCGGGCGACCTGCGGGTCGCCGAACAGCACCAGGCCGAGCAGCGGAAGGACGTCTCGCAACGTCGAGATGAGCTGGCGGTAGAACCCGTTCATTGCCTGCAGTTGGCGTTCCGGGGTGAGCGGTTGCTCGCGGTCGACGGACTCGGTGGCGGCCACGAGCTCGTCGACCGCCTCCCGCAGCGGCTCGACGACTGCTTCGTAGAACAGCTGGTCCTTGCTCTGGAAGTGGCGGTAGATGACGCCTTCGCTGATCCCGCTGTACTCGGCGATCACCTTGATCGTGGTGCCGTTCATATCGCCGGTCTCGGTGAACGCCCGCCGCGCCGCCGCCAGGATCGAACTCTTGCGCGCGCCCGCCGACAGCCGCTGCCGGCGGGCGGGGGGATCCATCGTCATCGGCGGAGCGGCTGGCCTCGCCATCGGTACTCCTCGGGTGCGGGGCGCCACCACCAAGTGAGTGAGCGCTGAGGTTGGTAAGCGTAGAGGATGGCGTTCGAGAGTCGGCCACCCTGCTTGCGTGGCGCGTGCGCCTGCAAGGAGAATGAGGGTTCACTCATTAGATCCTCCGGTCGCGTCTTCGGCCTCAGGATTGGCACACGGCAGATCGGACTCGCAGGCGAGATGCACGACATCGTGATTCGTGGTGGTGACGTCGTCGACGGGACCGGCGCGCCTCCGCGTCGAGCGGATGTGGCGATCGACGGCGAGCGGATCACCGCCGTCGGGAATGTCGCCGATCGTGGGCATCGTGAGATCGACGCGAGCGGGCGGCTGGTCACGCCGGGATTCGTGGACATCCACACCCACCTCGACGCGCAGTTGTTCTGGGACTCCGCGGCCAGCCCCTCGTGCTGGCAGGGCGTGACCACCGTCGTTCTCGGTAACTGCGGGGTGACGTTCGCGCCGGTTCGCCCGGGTGAGCAGGGCTATCTCGCGGCGATGATGGAGGCCGTCGAGGACATCCCGGCGGACACGATCATGGACGGTCTGGACTGGGGATGGGAGACCTACGGCGAGTACCTGACCTGTCTGGGGCGGCGCCCGCTCGCGGTGAACGTCGGCGGGCTGATCGGACACTGCGCCCTGCGCTACTACGTCATGGGTCCGCGAGCGCTCGACGATGCTCCGGCCACTGATGACGACATCGCACGGATGGCTGAGGTGGTCGGCGCGGCGATGCGGGCCGGCGCGCTCGGGTTCTCCACGTCCCGGACCTACATGCACACCGTTCCGGACGGTCGTCCGGTGCCGGGGACGTTCGCCGACTCCGATGAGCTCACCGCCATCGCGCTCGCGATGGGCGAAGCCGGCAAGGGCACCCTGCAGGTCGTTCCTCGCATCGGTGAGCGAGACGGGTCCGATCGGGCGAACTCGGTCGCGGAGCTGGCCTGGATGGAGGAGGTCAGCAGGCGCTCCGGCCGGCCGCTCACCTTCTCCATGATGCAAAGCGACCGGCGTCCGGACTTGTGGGCCTGGGTGATGGACCGGGTCGCTGAGATTCGCGAGCGTGGCGTTGAGGTCCGGGCGCAGACGGCGGTGCGAGGAAGCGCGATCGTTTACGGCCTGGTGGGCCGCACGCCCTACGACAGCCTGCCCGGCTGGGCCGAGCTTGCGCAGGCGCCGTTTGCCGATCGGCTGGCGGCGGCGAGCGACCCGTCGACCCGGGCGCGGCTGGTAGCGGAAGCCGAAGCGCCGGTCGACCTCTCGGGTCCGCTCGCGCCCAAGGACCCGTCGAAGATGTACCTCCTGCCCCCCGGACCGGCTCGTTACGACGTCAGCCCGGACAACAGCCTCGCGGCCGAGGCGCAACGCCGCGGTGTGAGCCCGGCGGCGGCATTTCTGGACTACTCGCTCGACTCCGGTGGCCTGGGCCTTCTGTACTACCCCGTCCTCAACCAGGACCTCGGTGCCGTCGCCGAGATGCTGGTGAACCCCGACGTCGTCATCGGCGTCGGGGACGCGGGCGCACATGTCGCGCTCACGATGGACGCCGGCAACTCGACGTACTTTCTCGAGCACTGGGTGCGCGACAACGGGTTGCTCGACATCGGCACGGCGATCTTCAAGCTCACCCTCGAAGGTGCGCAACTGTTCGGCATCGATGACCGTGGTCGCCTCGGCGAAGGCGCGTACGCCGACGTCAACGTCATCGACCTTGACAACCTGGAGCTGCACGCGCCGGAGATGGTTGCCGACCTGCCCCTCGGTGCCAGCCGCTTCATCCAGCGGGCACGCGGATATGACTACACGATCGTCAACGGCAGCGTGCTCGTCGATCACGACGAGCTGACCGACGCCCGCACCGGACGGGTCGTCACCCCGGCGTGAAGCAGCGCGCTCAGTCGGTGTTGATCCACACCGACTTGGAGTTGAGGTACTCACCGAGTGCGTCCTCGCCCATCTCCAGCCCGTAACCACTCATCTTGTAACCCCCGAACGGCATAGCCGGGTCGAACAGCAGCGCGGAGTTGACCCACACGGTCCCGACCTCGAGCGCCGCGGCGAGGCGGTGCGCGGTCCCGACGTCGCGGGTCCAGATGCCGCCGGCGAGGCCGAACGACGTTGCGTTGGCCCGCTGCGCCACCTCCTCGACCGAGTCGAAAGGCAGCACGCACGCGACCGGACCGAAGATCTCCTCGCGGGCCACCTGCATCTCGTCCTCGACGTCGGCGAACACGGTCGGCGCGACGAAGTACCCCTTGGCGAGCTCGCCCTCCTCGATCCGCCGACCGCCGGCGACCACCCGGGCGCCTTCGCGCGGACCAGCCTCGAGGTAGGCGCTCACCCGCTCGAGCTGCTCCGCGGACACGACCGGGCCGATGACCGTCTCCGGGTCGAGGCTGTTGCCGACGGTGAGGGAGTCGGCGAAGCGCGCGAGCGACTCGACAAACTCCGCATAGATCGGCCGCTCGACGAAGATGCGGGTGCCGGCGCAGCACACCTGCCCGGAGTTGGTGAACACGCTCATCGCCGCACCCGGCACCGCCTTCGCCAGGTCGGCGTCGGCGAACACGATGTCCGGCGACTTCCCGCCGAGCTCCAGGCTCACCCGTTTGAGGTTGCCTGCGGACGCGCGCACGATCTGCTGGCCGGTTGCGGTCGACCCAGTGAACGCCACCTTGTCGACGCCGGGGTGCTCGGCGAGCGCGGCGCCCACCGTCGCTCCGAAGCCGGTCACGATGTTGACGACGCCGTCCGGAATGCCGACCTCGGTCAGGAGCTCGCCGAGTCGCAAGGGCGCCAGACTCGCCTGTTCGGCCGGCTTGAGGATCATCGTGCAGCCGGTCGCAAGCACCGGTGCCATTTTCCAGATGGCGTTGCTGATCGGCCGGTTCCACGGGACGATCGAGGCGACGACGCCGACCGGTTCCCGGACGGTGTAGCTGAAGATGGAGCCCGGCAGTGAGTTCGGGATGGTCGCGCCGTGCACCTTGGTCGCCCAGCCCGCGTAGTAGCGCAAGACCGACGCCTCCCACGCGGCGCGCTTCTTGCCCGGCCGTGACCGGCCGATCGGAGAACCCATGTCGAGCACCTCGAGCAGGCGCAGCTCCTCGTAGTGCGCCTCGACCGCCTCGGCGAATGCCCAGATCGCCTCCTGGCGTGCGGCCGGTCGCATCGACCCCCACGGACCGTGCAGGGCGGCGCGCGCGGCGGCCACCGCGCGGTCGACGTCGCTAGTGCCGGCCTCGGCTAGCTCGGCGATGACCTGTCCGGTCGAGGGGTTCACGCTCGGGAACTTCGCGGCGGTGCCGGCCTCGACCCAGTCGCCGCCGATCAGCAGGCGCTTGGGTGGCGGGTCGAGGAAGGGCAGTGCCGGCGCCTCGAGTGAATTGGTGGAGGACATCGCACTCCTTCCGCCGCGACCGCCGCGGGCGTGTGACCATCATCGTAGAGAGTGATCACTCACCCTGTTAGTGTGCATCGGTGAGTAGTGGGGGCGCGATGCCCGAGCACTGGTGCGCTCACCACTTCGATTACCTGGATCCGGACCTCGGCGCGTCCCTCCCGGCGACCCTCGCCCGGATGCGCGCGCACTGTCCGGTCGCGCACAGCGACTCCTATGACGGCTTCTGGGTGATCACCCGCTACGAGGACGTGCTGGCGGTCGCGCAGGACTGGCAGTCGTTCAGCTCCGCGCACGGGTTGTCGGTGATCCCCTCCAAGGGTGTGGTGCGCAACCTGCCGGTCGAAGCCGATCCGCCCGAGCAGCGGATCTTCAAAAAACTCATCAACCCCTACTTCACCCCTGCCGCCGTCGCGCCGTACGAGGCGCCGACCCGCGCGCTCGTAACCAGGCTGATCGATGCCTTCATCGGCGACGGCGAGTGCGACTTCATGGCGGCCTTCGCTCGCCCCTTGCCCAGTCTTGCCTTCTTCGATCTCGCGCTGAACGCGCCAGCGGAGGATCTCGAGCACGTGGCCTACCTCGCCTCGAAGTCCTCGACGCCGAACGATCCCGAGGCCGGTGAGTGCTGGGCCGGCCTGTATGCCTGGATCAAGGCCTTCGTCGCGGACCGCCGCGACGCCCCACCGCGCGGCGACGTGGTCGACGGTGTGGTCAACGCGACCATCGACGGGCGTCCGATCACCGAGGACGAGGTCATCGGCACCGTCCAGCTGCTGATCCTCGGCGGGCTCGAGACCACGGCGGGCGCGCTCGGCCAGATGCTCAACCGGTTGTGCGCGGAGCCCGGCATCCCCGCCCAGCTGCGCGCCAACCCGGAGCGGATCCCGGCCGCGGTCGAGGAGCTGCTGCGCCTCGACTCGCCCTTCATCGCCGTCGGCCGCACGGCGATGGCCGATGCCGTGGTGGGCGGTGAGCGGATCGGCCCGGGAGACAAGGTGCTCCTCTACTGGGCGTCGGCCAATCGCGACGAGGGCGAGTTCGCGGACGCGGACCGCTTCGACCTGGACCGCGCCCGCAACCGGCACTTCGCGTTCGGGGTCGGCCCGCATCGCTGCGCGGGGTCCAACCTCGCGCGGCTGAACCTGCGGATCGCGCTGGAGGAGCTCGTCGGCCGGCTCGACGACCTCCGTCTCGCCGAGGGTGCCGAGGTGCACTGGCATTCGACCCTGACCCGCTCGCCCCTCGCGCTGCCGATCACCTTCACGCCGGGGCCGCACTCCCGTTAGAATGCAGGTGAGCGCTCGCTTACTTGGGAGGTCCCGTGTCATTCAGTTGGTTCATCTCGGTCGACGATCACCTCATCGAGCCGGCCCGGCTGTGGCAGGAGCGGCTGCCCGAGCGCTGGCGGGACACCGGCCCGCGGATCGTGCGTGATGGCGCGTCGGAGTTCTGGGTCTATGAGGATCGCCAGATCGTCACCACCGGGCTGAACGCGGTCGCGGGTAAGACCCGCGAGGAGTTCTCGCCGGAGCCGATCACCTACGAAGACATGCGCCCGGGCTGTTACGAGCCCGCCGAGCGGGTCGCCGACATGAACCAAGGCTCCGTCCTCGCCTCGATCCTGTTCCCGTCGTTTCCGCGCTACTGCGGGCAGGTCTTCCACGAAGCCAAGGACAAGGAACTCGCGCTGTTGTGTGTGCAGGCCTGGAACGAGTTCATCCTCGAGGAGTTCGCCGGCGCCTTCCCGGGCCGGTTCATCCCGATGATGATCATCCCGTTGTGGGACCCGACCGCAGCGGCGAAGGAGATCGAGCGGACCGCAACACTCGGGGCCAAGTCGATCGCGTTCTCGGAGAACCCGACCAAGCTCGGGCTTCCCTCGATCCACACCGACCACTGGGATCCGGTGTGGCAAGCCTGCAACGACGCGGGCATGGTGGTGTCGATGCACGTCGGGTCGTCGTCAAACCTGATCCGTACCTCGCCGGACATGCCAACTCTTGCGTTCATGGCGTACTCCGCCGCCGCCAATCAGGCCGGAACGTTGCTGGACTGGCTGTTCAGCGGCAACTTCGAGCGCTTTCCGGACCTCAAGATCGCCCTGTCCGAAGGGTCGATCGGCTGGATCCCTTACTTCCTCGAGCGGGCCGAGCAGGTCATCGACAAGCAGCGCTTCTGGGCGTCACGCTTTGACATCACCATGAACGCCTCCCATGAACGCGGCGAGGCGAAGGCCGCCTCGAAGTTCAACATCGACACCGATATTCGCCGTCTGTTCAAAGATCACGTCTACGGCACCTTCATCGAGGACCAGGCCGGCCTGCGACTTCTCGACATCATCGGGGAGGACAACGTGATGCTCGAGTGCGACTATCCGCATTCGGACTCCACCTGGCCGGACACGATCTCG
This sequence comes from Mycobacteriales bacterium, assembly GCA_035501255.1. Taxonomy (GTDB): domain Bacteria; phylum Actinomycetota; class Actinomycetes; order JAFAQI01; family JAFAQI01; genus JAFAZI01. The sequence continues at coordinate 14,293 of DATJWM010000115.1, forward strand.
CTCGCGAACAAGTGGCTGGGCCACCTTCCCGAGGATGTGCAGCACAAGATCACCATCGGTAATGCCAGTCGGGTCTACAACTTCACCCCAGCCAACCCGGAAACGATCCCGGCGCCTGCCTGACTATCACTCGCTGAGCGTGATGGCGCGTTCCGGGCAGTTCGCCTCGGCCTCCTGCGCCTTCGCCTCGAGTCCGGCCGGCACCTGCGGGTTGGGCACGAAGCTATGCCCCTCGTCGTCGAGCTCGAAGACCTCCGGGCAGATCTCCCAGCACCGGGCATGGCCTTCGCACCGCTGCGGATCCACTGCTGCTTTCATCCATGCCTCCTGGTCGGTGCCCTGGCGTCAGTACGTCGCGGACAGCGCCCATGGGCCATCGGGTAGCGGCGTACCGAGCAGTTCCATGCTGTAGGCGATCCGCCCGGTGCGTTTCGCCGAGGAGGAGGCGTACAGCTCGACCGCCGCCTCCGCCATCGCACCGTCGGGTTCGACCGGGACGTTGTCCGGCGTGTGGGGAGACACGACGGCGACTCCAGGGGTCAACACCAGACCGCCGGTGCCGAGGGCATCGACGCGCACCCCGCTGCCTTCGAGCTCCGCTGCGAGCCCGGTCGTCAGCCGGTCGAGCGCGGCCTTGCACATGCCGTACGGGGTGCAGCCGTCGCGCGCCCAGTCCGGGTAGGGCGGACCGATCGGGTGTCTTGCCTGCTTCGAGGTGATGTTGAGGATCCAGCCGTCGCGGCGGGCGACCATGCCTGGCACGACGATCTGCGCCAGCCGGAATGGTGCGTGGACCATCATCTGGAACATCACCGCGTAGCGGTTGGCCGGGGTGTCGAGCGCCGGGCCGTAGAAGTTCACCCCGGCGTTGTTGACGAGAATGTCGATCGGCCCGAGTTCCTGAGCCACCCGGCCGGGCAGAGCCTCGACGTCGCCGGCCACGGTGAGATCCGCCGGGAACGCCACGGCGCGCCCGCCGCCCGCCCGGATCCGCTCGGCGACCTCGTTGATCGAGCCGGGCAGTTTCGATCCGTTCGGGTCAAGGGTGCGGGCCACGAGGGCGACGGTGGCGCCCTCGGCGGCGAAACGCTCGGCGATGTGTGCGCCGATCCCGCGGCTGGCGCCGGTCACGACCGCGATCCGGCCCTGCATGCAGCCCACCATGACCTCCGCCGTCCTCCGTGGTTCATCCGGGCCCGCGGCCGTGGCGAAAGCCTAACAAAGTAGGCACCTACTCATTACGCCATGTGAACGATCCGCCCGACAGCGCTATGGTGAAGTGAGCACCTGCTCATTAGCGGGTGGGTCTCGGTCAGCATGGTGGTCTCGGCCAGCAGGGAGTGCGGTGGACAGGGAAGCTCTGGAACACGGTCTCGTGCGCCGGTTGCTCGACCACATCGACAATGGCACGACGGATCTGGCCGAGTCCCTTCTGGAAGTGCCGACGTCGGTCTACTCCGGTGAGCGCCACGACGAGGAGTTCGAGGCGCTGTTCATGGATCAGCCACTCGTTCTGTGCCTGTCCGGAGCGTTGCCAGGGCCGTCCACCTATCGCACGGTTGACCTGTGCGGCGTCCCCATCGTCGTGACGCGGGACACCGAGGGCAAGGTGCACGCGCTCGCCAACACCTGTCGGCACCGCGGCGTACGGGTGGTGGACGGATCCGGTCGCGCCCGGTCGTTCACGTGCCCGTTCCACGCCTGGAGTTACGACATCGAGGGCAAGCTGCTGCGAATGCCGGTCGAGGACGCCTTCGAGGGCATGTGCAAGGGCGACAAGGGGCTCGTCGAGCTCCCGGTCGCTGAAGGCTACGGCTTGATCGTGGGCCGGTTGCGCCCCGGCCCGGACCTGGACATCGACGCTTACGTCGGCCCCGAACTCGCGGCCGACCTGTCGATGCTCGACTTTGCGGACTGGGCGCCGCTCGGTGAGCCGCACGTGCACCCGGTCAACGCCAACTGGAAAGTCACCCTCGACACCTTCCGCGAGAACTACCACTTCAACTATCTGCACCGCAAGACGCTCAGCACCTATGCCTACGGCGGAGTCCTCACCTTCGACGCGTTCGGTCCGCACCTGCGCAACTGCTCCGCGCTGAAGTCGATCGACGAGCTGAAGAGCCTCCCCGAGGCGGAGTGGACCGACGTCGCGCAGTACTTCAGCTACCAGTACGCCTTGTTCCCGAACACCAGCTTGACCTTCGACAGTCGGCACATCGAGCTGTGGCAGATCCTTCCGATTGACCCGAGCCACTCCGAGGTCATCCACACCGCCTACGTGCGGCCCGGGCTGCCGGAGGAGGAGCAGGCGAAGCTCCGCGAGATGGCGCCGTGGATCTGCGAGACCGTGGTCGACGGTGAGGACTTCTGGGTCGCCGGCCGCACCGAGCCGGGAGTCCGGACGGGACTGCTGGACACCGTGGTGTTCGGGCGCAACGAGCCCGCGCCGCAACATCTGCACCGCGGATTCGAGCGGGTGCTCGAGGCGGCACGACACCGGTGAGAGCGGCAGTCGTCTACGACGCGGGCGCCCCGCTCGTCGTCGAGGACCTCCCGACGCCGGCGATCGGCCCGGCCGATGTCCTCGTCCGGATCACCGCGAGTGGGCTGTGTCATACCGATCTCAACGTCATCAACGGCCGAACGGCGCTTGCGATCCCCACCGTCCCCGGGCACGAGGCCTGCGGCGTCGTCGAGGCGGTCGGCGCGGACGTTCGGCGGGTCACCGTCGGGGACCGGGTGCTGTCGTGCGTGGCGCCCGCGTGTGGCAGTTGTTGGTGGTGTCTCAACGAGATGTCGAATCACTGCGAGCTCAACGCGATGGTGAAGGCCACGCTTCGCTTCGACCTGCCCGATGGTCGGCGCGCGCCGGCGGTCTGCGGCTGCGGAGCGTTCGCCGAAGCGATGGTGGTGCACGAGGCGTCGCTCGTCCCGGTCCACACGGACCTTCCCGACGAGCAACTCGCACTGCTCGGTTGCGGGGTGACGACCGGCCTCGGGGCGGCACTGCGCACCGCACAGGTGACGCCGGGATCGAGCGTTGCGGTGATCGGCTGCGGCGGGGTCGGGCAGTCGGTGATCCAGGGTGCCCGGATCGCCGGAGCGGCCGAGATCATCGCCATCGATCTTGCTCCCGGGCGGCGCGAGGCGAGCCTGAAGGCGGGCGCGACCCACGCCATCGACCCCGCCGAGGGCGACCCGGTCCAGCAGGTACTCGAGCGCACCGCCGGGCGCGGCGCCGATTTCACCTTCGAGGTGGTCGGGCTGCCCGAGCTGATGGTCCAGGCGTGGAACATGGCCCGCAAACAGGGCACCGTGACCCTTGTCGGCATGCCGGCGACGGATGCGACGCTGACCCTGCCCGCGATCTCTGCGGTGTTCTCGGGAAAGCGACTCGCGGGTTCGGTCGTCGGCGGCGCGCAGGTGCTGCGGGACTTTCCGCTGTTCATCACCCTCGCCGAGACCGGCCAGCTCGACCTGGGGTCGATGGTCAGCCGGTTGATCTCCCTCGATGAGATCAACGACGGAATCGCCCTCCTCGATCAGGCCGAGGGACTGCGTACCGTAGTCGTCTGACGGCGGACTCGCGGAGAGGTGGCAATCGTGCAACGAACACTCCTCGCAAACGCCCGCGTCCTGACCTGCTCGGGCGACCCGGCCGAACGTCCCACCGACGGCGACATCTTGATCGAGGGCGACCGGATCGCCGCGGTGTCGCGGGGCCGGATGGCGCTCGACTCGACGTCGATCAGGATCGTCGACCTCGCCGGGGCGACCGTGCTTCCCGCGCTGTGCGACGCGCACACGCATATCAGCTGGCCGCTCGACTTCGTGTTCGATCATGACGCCGTCGCCGCGGAGGAGCCGGGCAAGCACGCCCTCGAGGTCGCGGCCGTGGCCCGCACCTTTGTCGAAAGCGGATACACGATGGTGATCGGGGCCGGTGCCACCCAGCCCCAGGACGACCTGCTCGCCAAGGCCTCGATCGAGCGCGGCTTGATGCCCGGTCCCAGGATCATTCCGAGCGGACCGATGGTCACCGAGGTCGGGGCCTTGGGGGCGGATGGCGCGATGATGGACGTCGTCTCCGGCCCGCGCGAGATCCGCGAGGTGGTCGCTCGCCAGTGCGACGCGGGTGTGCGCGCGGTGAAGCTGTTCATCTCCGGTGACGGCATCGTCGCGGAGTACCCGTCGGAAGACGTCTACATGAACGACGCGATGCTCGAGGCCGCGGTCGACGAGGCGGCCAAGCACGGTGCGTTCATCACGACCCACGCGCGGAGTGCGCCGAGCGTCGCCATGGCGGCGCGGACCGGGGTGCGGATCATCCATCACGCCTGCTTCCTCGACGACACCGCCATGAAGGAGCTCCAGGCACGGGGCACCGATGTGTGGGTCTGCCCGGGGTTGCACTACCTCTACGCGATGGTCAGCGGCGCGGCCGCGCCGTACGGCATGACCGAGGAGCGAATCGAGCGGTCCGGTTACCGCCAGGAGTTCCACAGCCTGATCGACAACATTGCCGCGCTGCACGCGGCCGGGGTGCTGCTCCTCGCCGGCGGCGACTTCGGTCACCAATGGACCCACCACGGGACCTACGCCGCCGAGCTCGCCCGCTACGTCGAACTGTGCGGGCTGTCACCGGTCGAGGCGCTGCACACCGCCACCCGCAACGTCGGTCCCGTGGTTGGGTTGGACTGGGGCGAGATCCGTCCCGGAGCGCTCGCCGACCTGGTGGTCATCGACGGCGATCCCACCGAGGACATCACCCTCCTGGCGCGACCGGAGCGCCGCCGTGCGGTGATCAAGGCCGGCGGGTTCGCCTACGTGAACCCCGAGCTCTACCCGTGACGGAGCGCTCGGACACCGAACTGCTGTCCGGCGTCGACGCTCTCGTCCGCCTGCTCGCCCTCCGCCACCAACTCGACCAGCGCGACGGGTTGCAGACCGCGACCATGGTCTCGGGTTATCCCGGCTCACCGCTGGGTGCACTTGACCTTGCGATCGAGGCCGCCGAGCCGCTGCTCGGCCCGCACCGGGTTGTGCACCGTCCGGGCTTGAACGAGGAGCTGGCCGTCGCCACCGTCTGGGGCAGCCAGATGGGGGCCTCGGTCGCCTACGACGGTGTGGACGGGGTGGCGGGCGCGTGGTACGGCAAAGGTCCCGGGCTCGACCGGGCCGGTGACGCGATCAAACACGCCAACGCGATGGGGGCGGGGCCGTCCGGCGGAGTCGTGATGTTCTGCGCCGATGACCCCGGCGCGAAGTCCTCCACCCTCACCTGCGACAGCCAGTACACCTTCGAAGACGCGTGCCTGCCGGTCCTGTTCCCGGGCAACCAGCAGGAGGTGATCGACCTCGGAATCCACGCTTTTCGGATGTCCCGCTACTCGGGCGCGTGGGTCGGGATGAAGATCGTCACCACCGTCGCCGACGGTCTCGGTACCGTCGATCTCGACCCCGCACGCCACGATCCGCGCGACCCGGACGGCGTACACATCGCGGGCCGGCCGTGGCGGCATCGGCCTCAGGCGAGTATCGGCCCGCACCAGGTGCCGGACCAGGAGCTGCTCGTCGTGCACCACCGGCTGGAGGCGGCGAAGGCCTACGCCCGGCACAATCGGCTCGACCGGGTGATCGGCGGTCCGGAGCCGGCCCGGCTGGGCATCGTCTGTGCGGGCAAGACCTACTACGACCTGATCCAGGCGCTGGCCGACCGCGGCTGCCGACGAAGCGACCTGGCCGCGTTCGGGATCCGGATCCTCACCCTCGCGATGACCTTTCCGGTCGATGAACAGACGGTGCTGGACTTCGCCGGTTCGGTCGAGGAGATCCTCGTCGTCGAGGAGAAGCGACCGTTCGTCGAGGCGCAGGTGCGCGCGGTTCTGCACGAGGCCGGGCGCACGGTTCGTGTGCTCGGCAAGCGTGATCGCGCGGGCGCGCCCCTCGTCCCGATCACCGGCGAGCTCGGCGCCGACATGATCGGTGAGGTCCTGGGCCGGGTCGTTGCGGATCTCGGTACGCCGCATGTCTCGGGGCAGTCGGCCGGGGGCCCCCTTCCGCTGATCACGATCCCCGGTCGGCCACCGGCGTTCTGCAGCGGCTGCCCGCACAACCGCTCGACCGTCGTTCCGGCCGGAGCCCTCGTTGGCGGCGGCGTCGGCTGCCACGGGATTGTCTACTTCGAAGCCCGCCACCGAGGCGAGACCGCCCTGCCGCCGACCCCGATGGGGGCGGAGGGGGTGCCCTGGATCGGTCTCGCGCCGTTCGTCGCCGAGCCGCACCTGATCCAGAACCTCGGCGACGGCACCCTGAGCCACTCGGGGACACTCGCCATCCGAGCGAGCGTCGCGGCCGGAGTCAATGTCACGTTCAAGATCCTCTACAACGCGGCGGTCGCGATGACCGGCGGTCAGGACGTCACCGGCCTGATGGACGTCCCGTCGATGACCCGTGCGCTCGAGGCCGAAGGCGTCGCGCGCATCGTCGTCTGCGCCGAGGACCCGAAACATTACCCGCGTCGGGCTCGCTGGGCACGCGGCGTGCGGGTGGTTGGCCGCGATCAACTGCCGGCGGTGCAAGACGAGCTCCGGACCGTGCCGGGTGTGTCCGTCGTGGTCTACGACCAGCGCTGCGCCGCCGAGGCCCGCCGCCTACGCAAACGCGGCACACTGCCCACCCCGCCGCAACGAGTGGTCATCAATGAGGCAGTGTGTGAGGGCTGCGGGGACTGCAGCGCCAAGAGTAACTGCCTGTCGGTGTTGCCGCTTGCTACCGAGTTCGGCGAGAAGCGGGCGATCGACGACCTGTCCTGCAACCGTGACTACACCTGCATCGAGGGCGACTGCCCGTCGTTCGTCACAATCACCCCGAAACGGTCTCCGTCCCCGCGGCCGGCGCCGAGTGCTGCTGCGGGGTCGCGCGTCGCCCCTCCCGAGGGGACGCTTCCCGATCCGCGGATTCCCCCGATCGAGGGCCGGTTCGGGATCTACTTCACCGGCATCGGCGGCACGGGGGTCGTCACCGCGAACCGGATCCTCGCGGCCGCCGCTGAATCGGCAGGGCTCGTCGTGGACGGACTCGACCAGACCGGACTGTCGCAGAAGGCGGGTGCGGTCGTCTCGCACCTTCACCTCGCGACCAGCGACGACGCGCTGGGCTCCGCCGTGGTCGGGCGGGCGGGAGCCGACCTCTACCTCTCCGGTGACATCCTCCAGGCTGCGACGCCGAGGCATCTCGACCAGGTGAACCCGGGTCACACCAGGGCGGTTATCGGTCGGGGGGTCACGCCGACCGCGATGATGCTGCAGACCGGTGCTGAGCCCCCGACCGAAGGAGAGCTCGACGAGCAGATCCTCGCCCGAGTGGGGAGCGACCGGACGGTGTTCCTCGACTCGGGTCGGATCGCCGACCTGGTGTTTGCCAACCACTTGCTCGCGAATGTGGTCCTGCTCGGCGCCGCGTTCCAAAGCGGCGCGTTGCCGGTTCCGCTGGCTCACATCGAGGCGGCGATCGCGGCGCAAGGGAAGGCTGCCGAGGCAAACCGAGCGGCCTTCGACTGGGGCCGCTGGGTGGTTCACGCCAACGACCGGGTGGAGGCACGGCTGGCCGAGGCGAGCGCGGCGCAGGGCGGCGCGCGGGACCTGTTCGAACCGTCGACCTCGGCGCTCGACGTGGCCGGCTCGCTCGTCACCGACGCCGCTGTGCCCGCAGACCTACGGGCTCTGCTGGTTCGGCGTACCGCTCAAATCGTCGACTATCAGAACGCGAAGCTCGCCCGCCGTTACCTCGACCTCCTCGTCACGGTGAGCGGGCAGGACGACGCCTCGCACGGGTGGGCGTTGACGAAGGCGACGGCAGAGTCGTGGTTCAAGCTGCTCACCTACAAAGACGAGTACGAGGTCGCACGGTTGCACTTGCGGATGGACCACGACCGAGTCGCCCGCGGGCTGGGGATCGACGGACCGTACGCCGTGACCTACCACCTGCACCCACCGACGCTGCGCCGTCTCGGCCGGTCCAAGAAGCTCCCGGCGGGTCAACCGTACGAGCTCTCCTTCCGGGTGTTGCGCCGGATGAAGCGGCTGCGAGGCACGCCGTTCGATCCGTTCGGCTTCGATCGGGACCGTCGTCTCGAGCGGGCGTTGATCAAGGAGTTCGAGCAGCTCGTGACGTCCTCGGTGGCAGCCGCCACCCCGGCGACGTACGACGATCTGGTGACACTCGCCGCGTCGGCACTCACGATCAAGGGCTACGGTCCGATCAAGGAACGCTCGGTGGCGGCCTGGCGGGCCAGGGTCAGCGAGCTGACCAACCCGGCGGCCCCGGTGGTTGCGCGGATGCCGTGATCCAACGGTTCGTGTTCTTCTCCCGCAGGTCCGACCTCTCAACCGCAGAGTTTGCCGCATCGTTGCGGGCGGTCCTCGCCGAGGTGGCGAAGGCGCCGGAGGACTCCCGGCCGAGTCGACTGACTTGCGGGATCGTCCATCCGGAGGTGTCCGGTGCGTCTCCCCGCCACGATGCGGTCCTCACCGAGTGCTACGCCGATGACGACCACCTCGGGCGGCACCTGTCCTGGCGAGGGAGCGCCGGGACCGACGAACGGCTGGACGGCCTCGCCGGAGGGGCGCCCGTCATCGAGCGGGTCGCCGACCGTCGCGTGGTGCGCGGCGAGCAATGGCTGGAGGAGCACTGGCGGCGCGGGCGATCAACGGTGAAGCATCTGGCGCTCGCGACCCGGGCCGGGTCGCTGTCCGCAGCGCAGTTCTCGGCGCGTTGGCTTGATCACGCGGGCACGGTCGGAGGCAGAGCCGGCACCGTCACGATCCCCGAGGCCGCCCGCGGATCGGCGTACGTGCAGAACGTCTTGGCGCCGGAAGGCGAAACCGGCTACGACGCGCTCACCGAGGTTTACGTCGAGGACCGGGCGGCCCTGCGCGCGCGGGTCGAGTGGTTTGCGGCTAACTTCGATCCCGAGGCGTCGGGTGACCTGTTCGCTCGTTCGTGGTTCCTTGCCGTGACCGAAGAGGTCGTGACGCCGGTCCGGGCGGGCGTGCGAGACGATCTCGGCGAACGGCAGGAGACGGGAAGGGACGGAAATGGCGCTGCTGCACCGCGGCCTTGATGGCCCGAAGTTCCGGATGCGCGAGAAGATCTTCGCGATCGGGGACGACTTCTGGATCGAGGACGACCAGGGCGCGAAGGTCTACAAGGTCGACGGCAAGGCGGCCAGATTGCGGGAGACCTTCATCCTCGAGGACGCCCACGGTAACGAGGTGTCCAAGATCCAGGACAAGATGCTCAGTGTTCGCGACAAGATGACCATCGAGTCCGGCAGCACCAAGGCCACCGTGCGCAAGCGTTTGATCGGCATCCGCGATCACTACATCATCGACGTCGAAGGTGGCGACAACCTCAAGGCGCACGGCAACATCGTGGATCACGAATACGAGATCGAGCGAGACGGCACCACCGTCGCGAAGGTGTCGAAGAAGTGGTTCAGGATCCGCGACTCCTACGGGGTCCAGCTGGCCGAGGACCAGGACATCCCGCTCATCCTCGCGATCACGGTCTGCGTCGACTCGATGGCGCGTGGCTGATCCGACCAGGATGAACACCAGCCGGCTCGAGGCGTTCAGTGACGGTGTGCTCGCGATCGTCATCACCATCATGGTTCTGGAACTGAAAGTGCCCGAAGGCCACTCGTTCGCTGACCTCGCGCACACCACCGGCTGGGGCCTGCTGAGCTACCTGCTCAGCTTTGTCTACGTCGGGATCTACTGGACCAACCACCACCACCTGTTCCAACTCGTCGACGAGGTCGATGGTGGCGTGCTCTGGGCCAACCTCGCCTTGCTGTTCACGTTGTCCCTGTTGCCGTTCACCACTGCCTGGATGGACTCGAGCCACTACGCGCAGGCTCCAGTCGTCACCTTCGGGATCAATCTGCTGGTGGCGGGGGTCGCCTACTACGTGTTGGAGGTCGTGATCATCCGCGGGCAAGGGTCGGCTTCAGCGCTGCAGCAGGCCGTGGGTCAGGACCTGAAAGGGCAGGTGTCGGTGGTGCTCTACGTCGTGGGGATCGCGTTCGCGGCGGTGCTGGGAGCGCATCACGTGGTGGGGATCTGGCTAGCACTCGGGTGTTTCGTTGCGGTCGCTGTGTTCTGGGTGGTGCCTGACCCCCGGATCGATCGCGCCATCCGCGCCTCGCGTGAAGCGTGACGCGTCCTACGCTGTGGGCCGCACCGAGTCAGGGTCCTTGGCGAACGCGGCGCTTCCGGCGATGAAGCCGTCGACGTCCTGACCCTTCAGGGCGGCGATCTCACGAAGCTCGGGCGGGATGTAGCGCTCGAAACCCTCGCCGGTAAGCGCATCGAGGATCGCGACCGCGCAGTCCTCCGGCGGGTAGAACTCGCCGTCGTACGCGGGTGCTTCGTTGCCCGGGACGTCCCCCCAGATCGGCGTCTCGATCGGTCCGGGTTGGATCGCGCGTACCTGAACCGGCTCGTCGAACAGGTCGACCGCCATCACCTCGCTGAACCCGTTGAGCGCGAACTTGCTGGCCGCGTACGCCGCTTCGCGTGGCGGTGGCACCCGGCCGGCGAGGCTCGCGACGTTGACGATCACGCCGCGACCGCGCTCCCGCATCAGTGGCAGGACCGCCAGTGTCATCCGTACGGGGGAGAAGAAGTTCAGCGTCATGATGTCCTCGACCTCGTCGGCCGAGAGTCTGGTGATGTGTCGCCGCTTCGGTGCGCCGGCGTTGTTGACAAGTCCGTCGAGCCCGTCGAAGCGGTCCCATGCCTCACGCGCGACCCGCTCGGCGAGGGCGAGGTCGCGCAGGTCGGCGCTCCAGGTCGCGACATCCGGCGCACCGGCCGCTGTCGTTTGGGCCGCTACCTCGTCAAGGAGTGCAGCGCGGCGTGCGACGAGCCCGACGCGGGCTCCGGCGGCGCCGAGGGCGCGCGCGGTGGCTGCGCCGATGCCGGTCGAGGCGCCGGTGACGAGAACGGCGGCGCCCGCGAGCTTCATCGACCGCGGCGCCGCCATGGGGGTGACTATGGCACAAAGTCCGGTTCGACCAGATCTCGTTTCATGACCTTGCCGGTCGCGTTGCGCGGCAGATCGTCGACGCGGTGCACTCGGCGGGGAACGGCATAGTTCGCGAGGCGTCCCGCGCAGTGGGCGATCAACTCGTCCGCGCTCGCGGTGGCTCCTGCTCGCAGGACCACGAACGCGACAACCTCCTCGCCGAGCACCGGATGCGGGGCCCCAACGACGGCCGCCTCTCGTACCGCGCTGTGCTCGTACAGCACGGCCTCCACATCCGCGGCGTGGATGTTGAGGCCGCCGCGGATGATCACGTCCTTTGCGCGCCCGGAGATCGAGAGGTAGCCCGCCGCGTCGAGCCATCCCAGGTCGCCGGTCCGCAGCCAGCCGTCGGGGTGGAATACCTCGCGGGTGGCCTCGGGCGCGCGGTAGTACTCCCGCATCCGTCCGGCCGGCTTCACCTCTACGTTTCCGATCTCGCCGGCCGATAGCTCCGCGCCGTCGTCGTCGACGATCCGTACCTCGGCCGGCGGGATCACCCGACCGACCGACCCCGGGTGCTCGCGCTGCTGACCCTTCGCCATGAAGAAGTACGCCGTCCCCGCCTCCGTCATTGAGTAGGCGTTCGTCACCTGGGCATCGGGCACGAGATCCTGGAGTCGGGCCAGCGTGGTTGGGGCAATCGGTGCCGAACCCACGGAGATCATCTCGACACTGGACCAGTCCGCCGTGCTCGAGGCCGGATCGGCGACCAGCAGTTCGACCATCGAGGGCACGAGGAAGCAGTTGGTCGGCGCTTCGTCCGCGAGCAGCCGCAACCAGTCGGCGACGGTGAAGCGCGGAAGGTAGAGCGTGCGCAAGCCCATTCGCATCGGCGTGTAGACGAAGGTCAGTCCGGCAAAGGTGAACATCGGGCTCGCGTGCAGCCAGGCGCGCCCCGTCCAGTCTGGGTTGTTGCGCAGGAACAGCGCCGAGTTGCTGTGCCGGATTGCGACGCCCTTCGGCGTGCTGGTCGTGCCGGAGGTGTACAGGATCTCGGCCAGGTCGTCCTCGTTGCGAGGAACCTGAAGGTCGCTGTCGTCGTCAGCCAGCAGGTTGTCGAGTTCGTGGGACGCGACGACGACCCGCGGTTCGCAGTGCGCCAGCACCGTCGCGACCTCCGCGGGGGACAGCCGAACGTTC
>DATJWM010000116.1:0-18692 GCA_035501255.1 Mycobacteriales bacterium
AATCGAGACGACCCGGCCACGGCCACGAACCGCTCGGCATTCCGGCTTGTCTGCTTTCCGGCGGAAAGGGGTCCAGTATGCCCAGCGGTCCTACTCGCAGCGGCAGCACCGGTCGATGCGGTCGTCACAGCGAGAACACCCGCAACGGCTACCAGCGCTGAAATTCCTTCTTGCCGGCCCCGTGCCGTCCCCAGTCGTCGTTCATGCAACCGACTCCGCATTGTGTCTCACCCTACCGTGGTATCTAAGTAGTACATGCCGACCTGATGCGTCATCGTCCTTCGCAGGTACACCACGCCCTTGTATTCCGTCCCACCCAGATCTGAATCGACCATTGCTATTCCTTCCGCAGGCGCAGCACCGCCTCCGATAGTGTGCTTCGATCGCTGGATCCAGCCGTTGGAATTATTGTACTCGTCATTCAGATCGCAGGAAAAGATAACCACCCCGTCGCCTACGTCATTTGTGTCCGCGACTATATAGAGATAGCGATTCTTGAAGGCCCAACCCTCTCGCTGGAGCGGCTTGCAGGCACTGTCAACGAGGTCGGGCTGCTGGAAGCCATAACCAGACAGAAGTGGATTCGAGAAGTCACCCGTTGAAGCTTCGGAGTACAAGTACTCCTGGTGGTAAGCGTGAGACTCCCCTGGTGGAATGCACCGAATACCGAGATACGTGGTCCCGTAATCGTCCGTGGAGACCGTTACTCCGTAATCGTGCGCCAGATACACGGGGTAGTACTGGTCTGCGCCGACGTTCGTAAACGTCGCACCATCGAGGAAAGGAAAGTTCGCGACCGATGCGCCCAAATTCCCCATGAGCCATACGTTTCCGGCGAATATTCCTCCAGAGTTCGGAACACAGGCAGCGGCGTTTCATCTCCAAACCCATGCAGTTTCATGCTCCATTGACCATTTGACCCATCGACGTTCCACGAACCACCACTGCCGCTCGCAAAGTGGCATTGTGTAAGAATCACATCCCCGTTGTCATTATTTAAGTTCAACTGGGTCATGTAGAGGTGTGTGTCTCCAGGAGGAATATAGATCGACTGGATCTCGTGACCAGACGTGACCTGCAGTCATGCTTTCCGCATGTTCCGCGAGTTCCCGCCGAGTTCTACCCAAACCTGCGGCTTCCGTGGATCTGCGAAGAACTCACAGTCCGCGCACCGGCCGCTTGTCGGTGTCGCCGCCTTGCCGCGTCGAACCCGCCGCGCCGCAGATGAGTGGGGCCGGTTTCGGTCGGTTCCCAAACCTGACAGACTGCACGGAGTCGAGGGACATCGAGGTCGCCATGGGCAGAGTTGCGCGCCACCGAACAGCCACGATCTACGTCGTCGCGCTGGTTCTGCCAGCCGCGATCGCGGTCGTGCTTGTGCCGTTCCGGGCGAGCTTCGCGGCTACTGCTGCGGCCTTGCTTCTCGTCGCGGTGGTCGTCGCAATCGCGCTGGTGGGAAACCGGGTCGCTGGGTTCTTGGCGACAGTTTCCGCGACCGTTTGGTTTGACGTGTTGCTCACCCGCCCTTATGGACAGTTCGCGATCACTCATCGGGCCGACATCCAGACCGCTGTGAGCCTGTTCGTGGTGGGAATGATTGTGACCGAGTTGGCTGCTCAAAATCGCCGGCACCGCGCGTCGGCCGTCGAGGAGTCCGATTATGTCGGTCTGATCTACCGACTCTCAGAGCTTGCGGCGTCCGGCACACCGGCCGAAGACGTGATCGAGGCGGCGCGGCGGGCGCTGATCGACATCTTGGCCTTGCGCGACTGCCGCTATGAACCGGGGAAACCACCCGCCCATGGACTGCGCATGAACCACGACGGCGACGTAGTGGTCGGCGACCTGCTGTGGGCGGCGGACAGTCTTGGACTGCCCGGTCCTGACCTTGACCTGGTCATTGACCGCCGCGGCGAGACCCTCGGTCGCTTCATCTTGATGCCCACTCCCGGACTCCCCGTGTCGCGGCAGCGTCGAGTGGTAGCGGTCGCGATCGTCGATCAGGTCGGAGCGGCGCTCACCCCGTACCTGCGATCCGCCTAGCCAGCGGGCCCTCGCCCGTCCCGTCCGCCGGGCGGGGGGTCGTCGACTCCGTCGATGCGCCCTCTGCCGGCGCGTCCGTCGCTGATCGACGCCCCGCGTCAATTAGCTGGAATCAGCTCGGTGAGCGCTTCGATATCCTCGTCGCGCCCTGCTGCGGCTTTCAGACCGCTGTCGACCGCGACGCGACTGCGGCCTCGTGCGAACGACAAGACGCCATGATCCTCGTGGTCCCGAACCGAGTTACGGATGTCGACAACGGCGCGGGCGCCGACTCTCATGTTCATGGATTTGCTCGAGCCCCTCAGGCCCCTGCCTCTCGACGCGGCGCAGGCACCACGAGTACCGGCTTGCGTTGGTGCCTGAGTAGTGCCTGCGGCACCGAGCCATGACCGAGCCGGCGGACAAGGTTCTTGCCGCTCGCGCCGACAATGATGAATATCGCATCGAGGTCGCTGGCCATCTTCGCGAGCTGCCCTGCGGTGTCGCCGCGAGCCGTCTGGTAGCTCCATCTGACGGACAGTCCCTCGAGCAGCCGTTTGGCGTCCTGCTCCTCGAGGTCGATCTGCTCCTCGGCCGCTTCTTCCCAGTCGGCCCGATCGGGGTCGATCGGATAGTCATCGAGGTTGACGACGTGCATGACTGTCAGGTGGGCGTCGAGCGATGACGCTAACTGCGCTGCTATCCGCAGGGCGTGGTGGCTGGCGATGTGCCGGTCGTAGCCGACGAGCAGTCGGGCGCGGCCATCGGCTTCGAGGCGCTGGGATTTCGGAGCGGCCTGCCGATCGCGCATCGGCGTCTCCTTCCGGTGCAGGACACCTGGAAAGGAGCCATCAGCCCGGTGGGCGGTTCAGACCGCGTGCGGCCTCGGCGGGACCCATCGCCGAACGAACTCTACGCGCAACGCGGTTCGCAGGACAGCGTCGCTTGGTCAGAATGAGTGGTGCGCGAGACCGAATCCGCCGCGCTGCTCGTCCTTGCTGCGCGCACGCAGCGCCGGCACCATTTCCACGGTGACCAGGCCGCGATCACGGGTGACCTCATCGACAACAGGGAACATCTCGCTGATCCGTTCCGGAGTGTCAATCGCGATCGACAAGGTGGGGACGTGGCGGACGACGCGGAACGCGCGGTCACCGTGCGGCGCGTGATCGCCGTGGTAGCCCCAGATCCCGCGCAGTGTGGTGGTCCCGCTGGCCCCGGTCGCGCGAAGCCGCCGAGTCACCGCACGATGCAGTGGCTGACCGTCGACGTGAGCGGCCTCCGAGGCGAAGATGCTGAGCTTCTGCCAGAGCGCCATCCCATATTCGTCGGTTCCCGGCAGCTGGTGCGGTCGCTCGAGAAGCTCGCCGTCGCGTTTGCAGATCCGCACTCTCTCGACGCTGATCAGCGGTTCCGAAAGGAGCCCGCCGAGCTCGGGGAGCACCTTGCCGATCGTCGCGCCATCGCCGACGGCGAGCACCATGGTGGGAACCTGCGCGTTGCGGCCGAAGAACTCGGCCCGCTCTCGCCGACCACGGACGGTGCCATCGACGCCGAGCAACACGGTCGCTCCGGCGACGCCGCGCCGGTAGAGCAGATCGCAGACGGCGAGGTAGGACGGAACGCGGTAGCTGCGTTCCTGCCGGCCGAGATAGATCGTCAGCTTGGTCGCTTCATGATGGCTCGGCGGCAGCTGCAGGGAGTGGACGTCACCGCGGATCAGCCGCGCGCGCTCGAGGGTGATCAGCCCGACTCCCGAGATCTGCCTGACCTCGTCGAGCACGTTCTCGATCCGCTGGCGGGTGTCGACGGCGACCGTCACCGCCGGCAGGTCCTCGGACAGGCTGAGCGAACGGTCGCTGCGCAGGTGGTGCTTGAGCCCGAATCCTTCGACACCGCGAAGCATGATGCTCGCCGCGATCTCGTGGCGTTCATAGATGTCGAGCAGCTCGTCCGCGACGAAGCCGCGCGCCCCGCGATGCCGCTCGCCGAAGTAGCAGGTGAGCTTCAGGCAGTCCTCGTTCATAGCGCACCGCCGATCGCCTTGCCCAGCGCCGCCGCGGCGACGCCGAGCACGAGACTGACGACGACGTTCATCACCGCGTTGACGGTCTCACGTTCCTCGGTCAGCCGTTCGGTCTCGAACATCCAGGTCGAGAACGTGGTGTAGGCGCCGACAACGCCGGTGCCGGCGACGAGCGTTGCGTTACTGCCGAGCGCGAGGCCGGTGAGAAACCCGAGGATCACCGCGCCGCTCAGGTTCACCACGAGCGTGCCGTAAGGGAAGTCCCGGCCGCGTCGTGACGCGACCGCGCTGTCGACGACGAACCGCCCGACCGCACCGACTCCGCCGGCGACTGCAACCCCGAGCCAGACGAGAACGGTCATGACAGCACCCGGATTCGACGCACGGCGGCGGTGGCGAGGTAGAGACCGAGATACCCGCAAGCAACGCTTCCGGCCGCGTACCCGGCGGCGAGGCCGTAGCTGTGCGCGTCGAGCATCTTCACGAGCTCGACCTGCATCGTGGAGAACGTCGACAGTCCGCCGCAGAGGCCGGTGCCGATCAGCGGGCGACGGTAGCTCGACAGCGGCAACCGCTCCTGCAGCCGGGTGACCGCGTAGCCCAGCACTAGGCAGGCGACCACGTTGACGATGAACGTCGGCCAGGGCCAGCTTGTCGCCGAGTGCGGCAGTGCCTCCCCAAGGCCGGCGCGCGCAAGGGTGCCGAGCCCACCACCGGCGACTATCGCCGCGAGCTCTCGCCGGTCGTAGCGCGGTCGCGGCCGGGCGGAGCGCTGCGAACGGCGCTCGGCTGGCCGGAGCCGTGACGGCGGAGCGGCCACCTGCTAGGCCATCGCCACGACGACGGCGAGCAACGCGATCAGCACGATCAGCATGTAGCCGACGTAAGCGTCCAGGCGGCCGGATTGCAGTCGCTTGGCCAGCGCCACCAGCCGGCGCAATGGGCCGAGCGCCGGCCGGTAGAGGTATGCCTCCACGATCTCGACGACGTCCGTGGAATAGGTCGCGCCCGGCGCCTCAGCACCTTCGATCGCCAGCAGGACGCTGCTCGCGTCCAGGGCACCGTTGGGTCGTTCGCCGTCCGGCAGGTCGGGGCCTGGGAACTCGCTTTCCGCCGCGGCGGTTCCGGTCGCCAGGGTGGTGAGAGTGCTGCGGGTCATGAGCACATTGGCGAGCACGTGCCGGGTGGCGTTCGCGAACCCGTAGGACGTGTAGCGTGCGTCGCCGGTGACGCCGCCGGTCGCTGACCGCCAGGCAGGGACGCGGCGTACGGTCAGGAACGACCCGCGGGTGAAGACCGTCACGATCACCAGTGTGGCGACGGCGAGAACCGGCAACTCGACCGCGAGCCATGACGGGGACAGCGCGGAGAATCCGCCGTAGACCGGTTGCAGCACCCACGGTGCCTTCAGGGCTTCTGCGGTCGCCCGCGGCGGCGCGAGCGGTGCGAGGCCGTGGTTGAGGAGGCGGATCTCCCAGGGGCTGACGGCGGCGACACCGATGCAGCCGATCGCGGGCAGCGCCAGGCCCAGGCGGGTCAACCACGCGACCGGCGCGGCGCAGGAGCGACTCGCGGCATGCTGACCCCGACCGCCGAGGATGGTGAGCGCGACGAGCCGGACGAAGGTGAACCCGGCGAATCCGATCGCCAGCGCGATCAACGCTCCGGCGGCGGCAACCGAGAGGGCGAGCGTCTGGGAGTGCAGGCGGAACAGCTGCATCACGGACTCGAGGAGGTACCACTCGGAGACAAAGCCGAGGGTCAGCGGCAGGCCGGCGAGCGTGAGAGCGCCGATTGTGAAGCTCGTGCCCGCCCATGGGAGCTCGGCGCCGACTCCGCGGAGCCGGTCGAGGCGACCCGTCCCCGCGTGCTGTTCGAGCAGCGCCGAGGACAGGAACAGGCTGGACTTCGCGAACGCGTGGGCGACCATCTGCAGGCAGCTGGCGAGGAGCCCCAACGCGACAAGGTCGGCAAGGTGCGCGACGGCGCCGGCCAACGCAATCGCGTACCCGGCGGTGATCAGCCCGCCGTTCTCCACGCTGGAGTAGGCGATCAGCCGCTGCAGGTCTGCCTGCACCGCCGCGTGCGCGATGCCCAGCAGCGCGGTCAGCGCCGCCGCGATGAGCAGTACGCCGACGAGCCAGGTCGGTGGCGCTCCCAGGATGCCGAAGATGCGCCACATGCCGTAGAACCCGACGTTGGCAGCGACCGCCGACATCAGCGCACGTGCGGGGCCGGGGGCGGCGGTGTAGCCGGTCGGCATCCACACCTGCGCCGGTACGACGCCGACCTTGATCGCGAACCCGGCGATCGCAAGCGCGTACGCAGCACTGTTGGCTGCGCCCGTGACACCGTGCCAGTCGGCGAAGGTGAAGCTGCCCGAATTCGCGTAGAGCAGTGAGAACGCAATCAGTAGCAGCCCGCCGGAGGATTTGGAGAAGCCGAAGGTGAGCATGCTCGCCCGCACGGCGTTGCGTGCCTCGCGCCGGTAGCCGGCGAGCAGGTAGAAGGCGACCGACAGCGTCTCCCATGCGAAGAGGAACACGAACGCGTTGTCGGCGAGCAGGATCACCACGACCGAGGCCAACGCGAGCGCGGTGGCGGCGCCAAGGCCGCGATGCGGGACGGCGCCCGCTGTGCCGACCCAGCCGATGAACACGAGTGCGATAGCGCTGGTGACGACCCCGGTCAGGGCGAGGAACAGCCCGGCGAGCGGGTCCGCGACCAGGTGGCCGTGACCGAAGCCGACGGTGGTGCCGAGGTCGAGGGTGCCGCCGTGGCCGAGGTCGGCGCGGAACCCGGCGACCGCGATCAGGACCCCGCCGGCGAGGACGCCGACGTAGGGGACGACCCGCAGCGTCGGTCGCCGGGGGCCGGCAATCACGTCGACGAGCGCGGCGCCGGCGAGGCAGCACAGCGCGGCGAGAAGTAACGCGGCGGTGGTCATGACGCGTCCCTGGTGCGGCTCGCGGCGAACCTGCCGAGCGCGAGCAGGATTCCGTGCAGGATCGCGAACGGCGGCGGCGGCGATCCGGGTACGACCACGTCGACATCGAGCGCTCCGCCGACGCCGCCGCTGGTTGCATAGCTTGGTGAGACCAGCCCGCCGGAGATCGCGTCGGTGCCGACGGCGATGACCACGATCGGGTTCGGCATCGCCTCATACGTGCGGCGCAACGGAGCGATCATGCCGCGCGCGCCGGCGCCGGTGAGCATCAGGATGTCGGCGTGGCGTGGGCTGGCGGTGAAGAAGATCCCGAGCCGGTGCACGTCGTAGGTCGGATTGGTCAGTGCGTGGATCTCCCACTCCTCGCTGCCGTCGGAGCCGGTGTCGACGTGCCGGATATGGACCGACCGTCGGAGCGCGCTGACCCGGCGGGCGAGCTCAGCCCGCGCGTGTTCAATGGCGGCAGGATCCTCGTGCAGCCCGGTGGGAACGACCAGCTGCGCCCGGTCCAGCTGCGCGGTCTCGCTGCCGGCGGCCCACGCAAACAGGTCCGGGCGGGCCGTGACGCACCCTCCGCAGAGAATGCAGCGCCCCCGGTCCACCGTGACCTCACCGCCGGCTGCGCCGATCGCCCCGGTCGGGCAGATCGCCCCGAGATCGCCGCCGGCACCCGCGACCGGTTCGCCGACGGTGACCGCGCCACGGAACCCCCGGGCGTACGGGTCGGCGCGACGGGGGTAGCGGCTGGTCACGACGCCGTTGCGCAGCCCGCGGGCCACCCACGCCATTACGACGCCACCCCGGCGATCGACAGGCCGAAGCTGGCCTCGATGAACGGGAAGTCGGTGAAGATGTCGCCGGCGAACACGGCGTGGAACACCAGCAAGTTGTGGAACGACGCGGAGCGCGGCTTGACCCGCCGTAACCGTCCGTCCTGCACGTCGACGATGTAGAGCACCTCTCCCTGCGGCGCTTCGGCCCAGCCGATACCGAGGCCATCGACCCGGTCGGCGTCGATGGCGAGGCGAGGATCGGCGGTGCGGTCGCCGAGTCTGGTGAGCGCCTCGCGGATCAACCGGAACGACTCGTGGATCTCGGCCCAGCGCACCTGCAGCCGGGCCTGCACGTCGCCGCGGCCGTCGTCATGCGCGGAAACGACATCGAGGTCGCCGTAGGCGGCGTACGGGCGGCTGGCCCGGATGTCCTCAGTCAGCCCGGAGGCCCGCCCGACCGGTCCGAGCGCGCCGTGGCGTCGCGCCAGATCGGCCGGCAGCGGCCCGGTGGCGCGCAGCCGGTCGAGGAACGACGCCGTCGACATGGCAGCGCGCTCGTCTCCGGCGATGGACTTCTCGAGATCCGCAACCGCGGAGCGCACCTGGTCGACGTCCATCCCGATCGGTGCGCGCACCCCTCCAGGCCGGACCACACCCCGCCCAAACCGGCTGCCACACAGATCGCTGCGCAGCCGCATCACCCGCTCCTTGTGCCAGCCGAACCGTGCGGTCGCGACACCGAGCGCCGCGGCGTCGGCCAGGCGGATCGCAACGTCGAGGTGGTTCGCGATCCGCTCGAGCTCGGCATGGATCACCCGGATCAACGCGGCCGCCGGTGGGATCCGCGCCCCGCAGAGGCTCTCGAGCGCGGTGGCGTAGGCAATGGCGTGCGCGACCGAGGCGATCCCCTCGGTTCGCTCGGCGAGCAGCACCCCGGTGTCGGGGTCGAGCGTTTCGAACCGCTTCTCGATCCCGCGGTGCTTGGCGTGCGGCCGGACCCGCAGATGCGGGATGTCCTCCCCCGGAGTCTCAATCAGGTACTCCACCGACTCCATCACCCCGGAGCGGACCGGGCCATGCGGAACGGTGAACAGGCCTGCTCCCGCCAGGTGGCCTGCGACCGGCTTCTCGTGCGGGTCCGCGGCCGGCGGCTGCTGGCCATTGCCCGGGCACGGGCGTGGCGCGCCCTCGTTGAGCGGCAGCACCAGCGGATCCAGGCGGGGGTGGCCTTCGGCGTGGATCCCGAACAGGTCGAAGATCTCGCGTTCGTACCAGAACGCCGCCGGCACGCCGGGTGTCAGCGCTGGGTAGGACGCCGCTGATGGCTCAAGCCTTGTGCCCAGCAGGTCCACCCGGCCGGCCGTGGCGAGCATCGCGGTCAGGGTGACCGCCTCGGCGGTGGCGTCGGCGAACATTCCGGCGAAACGTACGCCGTCGCGGTGGCGTCGGACGACCTCGTCACGCCAGGTCGCGACGTCAGTGAGGGTCTCGGGCGAGCCGGTGACGGTCATCGCGCACCCCCGAGTTCGGCCGCGCCACGGCTCAGGACGTGGGCGAGGTCGCCCGGCACATGGACGCCGAGCAGCACAAGGATCGCGATCCCGGCGACCATCGGGATCACCATCCAGGTGCTCGGCTCGCCCGGATGGTAGAGCGGGCTGTCGGTGCCCGGGCCCGGGCGGGGCGGCGCGGCGAACATGATCCTGGTGGAAGCGAGGGTGAGCCCGACGAAGGCCACCGTTACCGCTGCGACCAGCACCGTCGCAGCGGCGTTACCGCCGCCGGCGAACCCGCCGGCAACGATCGAGAACTCGCTGCGGAAGATCCCTGACGGCGGGCACGCAGACAAGGCGAGAACCGAGGCGAGCAGCAGCGGTCCGGTCCACGGCAGCAGGCTCAGCCCGCCGCGGTAGTCGGCAAGGCGCTTCCCCCCGTACTTGCGCACCAACACCCCGGCGCCCATGAACGCGTTGCCCTTCGCCGCGGCGTGGGCGATGACGTGCAGCAAGACCCCGAACAGCGCCAGGGGCGAGGCGAAGCTCATTCCGATCGCGAGCACTCCCATGTGCTCGATCGAGGAGTAGGCGAACAGCCGTTTGATGTCGTGCTGGTCGAGCAGGTACAGCGCGGCGAGCAGCAGCGAGACCAACCCGAACGCCAGCATCACATCTCTCGGGAATTCCGGCCCGAGCGCGCCGCGCGCGATCTGGAAGTAGCGCAGCACCGCGTAGAAGCTGGTGGTCAGCAGCGCGCCGGACAGCATCGCCGACACCGGGGTCGGCGCCTCGGCGTGGGCGTCCGGTAGCCAGGTGTGCATCGGCACCAGGCCGACCTTCGTCCCGAACCCCATCACAGCGAGGACGAACGCAAGCCGGACCGGGGTGGCGGGCAGCTGATCACCGGCGTGGATCAGCGGCAGGTAGGACAGGTCGAATGAGGTGCCGAAGACCTGCGAGCCGGCGTAGTCCATGACGATGGTGGCAAGCAACGCGACGCCGAGCCCGACCGAGGCGAGCAGCAGGTACTTCCAGGCCGCTTCGGTCGCGGTGTCGCTGATATCGATCGCGACCAGCAGCGCCGAGACCACCGTGGTCACCTCGATCGCGATCCACAGCAACGCCAGGCCGTCGACCAGCGGCGCAGCGAGCATCGCCGCCCCGAAGACGTTGATGCCGACGTAAAAGCGACGCAGATACCGGTCGACGTCCTGCCCGCCGTGTTCGCCTTCGACGTACCCGACCGTGTATACCGACACCAGCGCGTAGATCACCGCGGTGGCGAGCACGAAGACCAGCGACAGCGCGTCCACCCGCAGGTAGTGGCTCGCCGTCACGTCACGGGTGGCGACGGTCGGGACAAGGCTGAGCGCGAGCCCGAGCGAGCCCACGCCGGCGAGGATCGTGACCGCCTTCATCACGACCGGCGGTGTGACCAGGCACACCAGTGCGGCGCCGAACCCGATGCACAGGATGGCGACGACGACGGCGCTCATCTCAGCCCCGCAGCGCGTTCAGGATCGAGGTGGACATGCTCCCGGACCTGCCGTGGGTGACCCGGGCGAGCACCCCGAAGATCACCACCGCGACGAGCAGGTCGAACAGAAACGCCACCTCAAGGATCAGCGGCAACCCGGAGGCGACGACCAGGCTGGCGAGCGACACCCCGTTCTCGAGGGAGAAGAACCCGACCGCCTGCGAGATCAAGTCACTGCGCACGATGATCAGCACGAACGCGACCAGCACCACCGCGAACGCCAGCGACAGCGCGGTCTTCGGCAATACCTCAGACTGGATGTTGAGCGCACCGATCGTGAAGAACCCGAACGCGGCCACGACCAGCGCAACGAGGACCTCGCTGGCCACGCCGAGCGCCCCGCTGCCGGCGATCTCGGTCGAGGTATCCCGCAGCAACCGGATGACGACCCAGGGGACGATGAGGACCTTCAGCACGAATGACAGCCCCGCGAGCACATACAGCTCGGGCACGTGCCGGCTGGCCGCGACGATGACCGCGAGCACCGAGAGCAAGAGCGACTGCACGGCGTACAGCCGCAGCTGCGCGCGCAGCAGCGCGGCGCGCAACATGGCGAACTCGGTCAGCAGCACCAACACGGCGATCGTGTTGCAGGCACCGTCGAACACGCTCGGGACCGGGTGCATCAGCCGCCGCCCAGCACGAGGGTGAAGGTCGAGAGCACCGCGAGCAGAAACGCAGCTGCCAAGAACTCGGTGATCTTGTAGAGCCGCAGCTTCGCCCAGTTGTCATCGATCAGCGCGACGACAACACCGAGGACCGCACATTTGCCGAGGACCACCGGAATCGCCAGCAGCACGTTACCCAGCGAACGGGTGCCGGCCAGCCCCCACGGCACCAGAAACACGTTGAGAAAGATGACGTAGAGCACCATCTGCTTGATATGCGAGCCCCACGTCAACAGCGCGAAGTACGGCCCGGAGTGCTCGAACGGCTTTCCCTCGTCGATGAACCCGAACTCGTTCGTGCCGTGATGACCCTCGATCGGGATCCGACCGGTCTCGAACAGAATCACGCACAGCAGTGCTGCGGCCGCCAGCAGATGCCCCGGCCGCACGATCTGCGCGGTCGAATGCTGGATCGTCCCGGCCAGCACATAAGGCAGGTCCGTACTGGTGATGGTCGCGACCGCGACGAACACCAGCAGGAGGGTCGGCTCGGCTAGCGCCCCGAATGTCTTCACCCGCGAAGCGCCGATCTGCGCATAGGGGGACGCGCTCTCCGCCGCCGCGGTCGCAGTGAAGAAGCCGCCAAGGGCGAGGATCAGGCCGCCGCCGAGGATGTCCCCCATGTAGCCCAGAGGAAGCGGGTAGTTCGTCAGCACCGGGATCAGCAGCGGCACCGACAGGTAGGCGACGAAGGCGATGAACGGCGTCGCGAGGAACACCCAGCTCGCGGACTCCGGGGCGAGCGACTCCTTGCGGAACAGCTTCGCCAGGTCGTAGTACGGCTGTGCCACCCGAGTGCCGCGCCGGCCCTGCAGCCGCGCCTCGACCCTGCCGATCACCCCGGACACCAGCGGCGAGCCGGCGGCGACGGTGAGCAGTTGCAGCGCCTGGGCGAGGACAGGCGAGACCGTCACCGGACCACCCGGCCGCTGAGCGCGGGACAGGAGCCAGGCTCGGTCGACCCCGCGCGGTCGGTGTCCGCCACGTCGCTCCCTCCTCTACCCGTGCCCGGCGCAGCGCCGGTCACGAACGGTAGAGGCCATCAGCGGAGCGATCCGCGGGCAAAGGCGAGCCTCATCGCCTGTACCTGCATGATGCCTTCCTGCCCACCACGAGGCAAGCACCGGGCGGGTATGGCCGCGGCACGACCCCGCGTTCCCGTTCGCACGGTCGTCCCGACGACGGCCTGGGATGCCCGCGAGTGCAGGTTGTCAGACTGTCATCCGGTCATAGGCGGCTCAGAGTCTGACCAATGGGGGCTCGGAGCGCTCGCGGTGCGGATCGTCGGTCCAGGCCGTCGGCGCGAGCAGACGCGCCGGCCATTCGCGGGACCCGATGAGTGCGGCCACCTCGTCGCGGATCGCGCTGCCGAACCTCGTCACGAACCCGCGCGGCAATGCGAGCTGCGGCCGCACCGCGAGTCCGACGTGCTGCGTAATGATCGGGTCGACGATCGGCGCGTACCGCAAGGTCCCGGCAGCACGCTCGCACGCACAGGAAGACAGCGGCACGATGCCGTACCCGAGACCGGCCGCGACCAACTGCTTCGACACCTCCAGCGAGTCGGTCTCGATGCAGCTCGCGATCGTGACCTTCTGGCGCAGCGCGATGTGCTGAATCGTGTACCCCAGCCCCGGCTGGATCGGCGGCAGCACGAGTGGCAGGTCGGCGAGGGCGGCGAAACGCACCGGCCGGTCGGGGGCGAGGTTCGACGCCGGGCCACCCACGAGTGCAACGTCCTCGGCCAGCAGGTCGTTGTAGAACGGCCGCTCGTCCGCTGGCGGCCCATAGATCACCGCGAAGTCGATCTCATCGGTCATCATGCGCTCGACCAGCTGGCCCGACTCGGCCACCGTCACCCTGAGGCTCACGTGCGGAAACGTCGTACCGATCCGGATCAGGAGCGGCGTCGCCAGCACCGCAGCAATGGTCGCCGGCATGCCGACCACAAGCAGCCGATCGACCCGTCCCCCGGGCGAGCCGACCCACTGCATCGCCAGCTCGAGTTGCCGTAGCGGCGCAGCGGTCGTCGCTTGGAGCTGCTCCCCCTCGTCGGTAAGCTCCACCCCCCTCGACGTACGACGAAACAGCGTCACCCCGAGGTCCGCCTCGAGCAGCCGCATCTGCCGGCTCAGCGCCGGCTGGGCGATGCCGAGCACCCGTGACGCCCGGCTCATCGAGCCCTCTTCGGCGATCCGCAGGAAGTACTTCAGCCGGTGGGTGTCCATCGCGCCGTCCTACCTCCCATAACGAATCGGCATGACTCCCCACCGTAATCGGTATTGGCGCCGCCGGGAATCGAGCGTCGACAATGACAACATCTCGACGACAGGCGCAGTCGGGATGCCGTGCCGGTCTAGCCGGTCCCCACTGTCGAGGGAGACACCAATGGAGCAGGAGCGAGACTGGGGCGCGGCTATGGGGCTGGATCGGCTCCCGACCCACATCATCGACAAGCGCGTGAGCGAACTCCTGGACCTCACCGGCAAGAGGGCGGTAGTGGTCGGCGCCGGCGGCGACGGCCTGGGTCAGGCGATCGCCCACCGGCTGGCGGGATCGGGTGCTGACATCGCGCTCGTCGGTCGCACGTTCGACAAGGTCGAGCGGCGGGCGAAGGAGGTCGCCGAGAAGTGGGGCGTCACCACCGTCCCGATCAAAGCCGACATGTCCGACTGGGATCAGATCCGGCGTGCGGTCGCGGACAGCAAGGAGGCACTCGGCGGCTTCGACATCATGGTGAACAACCCGGTGATGGTGGCCGCTGGCCCGTTCGAGCTAATGACGAAGGCCGAGATCGATCTGACATTGCTCGGCAGCCTCGGGATGCTGATGTACGGCGCTCACGCCGCCCTCCAGCACATGCTGCCGCAGGGGCACGGCAAGATCATCAACATCGGTGCGGTCGGTGGCCGGGTGCAAAACCGCGGGCTCGTGGTGTACAACTCCTGCAAAGCGGGTGTGGTCGGATTCACCCGCAACCTCGCCCACGAGGTGCAACTGCGCGGCGTCAGCGTCATGGGCGTCGCACCGGGAATCATGGTCAAGCCCGATCTGATCGAGATGGTGTTAAACCCGCAGACCGACCAGCAGCGGGCCGGTCGAAGCTCGATCATCGAATCGATCGAGACCCAGGTGCAGGTCGGCCGCGCGTCGCTGCCCGAAGAGGTCGCCAACATGGTTGCCTACCTCTGCTCGGAGGCCGCCGACTACATGTGTGGCCAGACCATCGACGTGGCCGGTGGGCAGTGGATGAACTGACGCTGGTCCGGGCCGCGGTCGATCAGACCGGCCTCGAAGACTTCGGCGGTGACTCCTTCCGTGAGGGACTCGCAATCCTGGTGGCATCGCTGCGCGACGAGGCCCGACTCAACGACCGCGGGCGGGCGTTCTTCGAGGCCCGCCTAGTCGGGCATTTGGCGCAGCGCCTTCAGGTCGAAGACTGGTACCGCAGACATCCGGAGATCGCCGACGAGCCGATCGTCGAGCCGTTGATCGGGCTGGGTCTGCCTCGCACCGGCTCGACCGCGCTGTCGATGCTGCTCGCCCAGGACCCGGACGTCCGCTATCTCCGCAAGTGGGAGTCAGCGCAGCCATGCCCGCCGCCGTCCACTGTCACCGGGCTCGACCCGCGCATCCCGGCGGACGACGGCGAGCAGGTCGGCACTCGACGACACGTACCGAGCGCAGGCCCGGGCGGCCCGATGGAATGCCACGAGCTCATGGCCCTTGACTTCAAGTCCCACATCTTCGTCGCGTTCGCGCACATCCCGTCGTACGCCTCATGGTTGGTCAACCGGGCCGACCTGGCTCCGACGTTCGACTACCAGCGTCGGGTGATGAAACTGCTGCAGTGGGGGCAACCGACCCGTCCGTGGCGACTCAAGGCACCGTCGCACGTTCTCTTCCTGACCGGTCTCGACCACGCGTTCCCGGATGCGAGGTTCGTGATGACGCATCGCGATCCGACCGACGTCCTTCTCTCGGTCGCCGACCTCTACGCCGACATCATTGGCTCGTTCACCGACGAGATCGACCGACCCGCGATCGGGAGGCTCAACGTCGAACACTGGTCACTCGGGATGCGGCGGGCCGTCGAGTTCCGCGCCTCTGGCGCCGACGACCGCTTTTACGACATCGACTTCCGCGCGATGCAGAAGGATCCGATCGGCGAGGTGAAGGAGCTGTACCACTGGCTGGGTACGCCGGTCACGGCCCAGTTCGAGAGCCGAATGTCCGACTGGTGGACGACCGCCCAAGCCGAGCGGGAGCCGAGCTCACGTGCGGACCCGGCGGAGTTCGGGCTTGACCTCGACGCGATTCGACCGCTGTTCGCCGACTATGTTTCCCACGCCGACACCTGGACCAGCCGATGAGTATCGACCTGACCGGCGGCTTGCCGCTGACCCGCGAGCAGGTGTTCGCCGATCGTCCCGACGACCCGGAGATGCGCGACTCCGCGAGCTTCTGGATCATGGCCGACGACGGAGAGCTTGCGTTGCCGCGCATCGGGCTGGAGGCCGTAGCGGCCCGGTGGGACACCCACGACATCCAGGTCAACGTCGCCTTTCCGGGCGGCCGGGTCTACCGGTTGCGGGCCGGCTTCCCGGCTCTGTCGCCGATCGGACCCGACGGTGCGCCTACGGTGCTCGGCGCCGGCGGGTTGGCGTTTCGCTGCACCGAGCCGTTCCGAACCTGGACGGTCGACTTCGAGGGCCAGGCGGTGCAGACGTCGTCGGCCGACCTGGTTGCCGGCCGACGGGAAGGCCCGCTGGTCGATGTCGCCTTCGAGGTCGAGACCACCATGGCGGTGCCGCCGTGGATCCAAGGTGCCCTTCAGCACGACGCCGGCGAACGGCTCGCAACCTCGGTCGAGGGTGCTCTGATGGGCGGGCCGCGCTACGAACAGCTCTTCCGCGCGGTCGGCCGGCTTCGGATCGACGGCAACGAGGAGCGTCGGTTCACCGGTAGCGGACTGCGCATCCGCCGCCAGGGGGTCCGCAAACTGGCCGGTTTTTGGGGCCACGCCTGGCAGTCGGCGCTATTTCCCAGCGGCAAGGCATTCGGTTACCTGGCCTACCCACCGCGGGCCGACGGCCAGCCGACATTCAACGAAGGGTTCCTGTTCCACGGCGACGGCGAACTCGTGCCGGCCCGCGTCATCGACGCTCCATGGCTGCGACGGCTCCAAGCGCTCGGCGAGGATGTGTCATTCATCCTCGAGACCGCGGATGGCCCGGTCCGGGTCGAGGGCGAGACGGTGTTCTCCGTGCACGACATCCACCACAACGACGAGATGGCCTCGACGAAGGAGATGATGGCCGAGATGCCGGACTTCCCCGCGCTCCAGCAGGCCGGCGTGCGCTATCGGTGGGACGGCGAGCAGGCCTACGGGATGCTCGAACGGTCGAGCCCGATGAGCGCGATCACCGCCGCCGATAGCTGACGCCGAGCTCTGGCCGCAACGGGGAGTCATGATGCAGGGACTGCAGGGCAAGACCATCGTCGTCGCTGGCGGCGCGACAGGGATCGGAGCGGGCACCGCGGTCCGGCTCGCGGCCGAGGGGGCGCGGGTTGCCGTCGGCGACATCAATCTGCCGGGGGCCCAAGCCACCGTCGAGCGGATCGCGGCAGCGGGAGGTACGGCGATCGCCGTGGAGTTCGACCTCGCGAACGAGTCATCGATCACGGCCCTCGTCGACCGAACCGTCGCCGAACTCGGTCCCGTTGACGGTCTTCACAACGTCGGCGCCGACCTCTCCCCCGGGAACATTGGCCGCGACACCACCCTGCTCGACACCGAAATGGACGTGTGGAACCGGACGTTGGACGTCAACCTGCTCGGCTACGTGCGCACGATCCGCGCCGTACTCCCGCTGTTGCTCGGACGGGGCGGCGGCAGCATTGTGAACACATCCTCCGGCGGGTCCCTCGGCACCGATCCGATGCATGTGGCCTACAACGCATCGAAGGCCGCGATCAACCAGCTCACCCGGCATGTGGCCAACAACTGGGGCAGCCAGGGCATCCGCTGCAACGCGGTCATGCCGGGTCTGGTCATGGCCGAGACGACCGAGGCCCAAAACGACCTCGCGATGCAGGAGATGTTCCTCAAGGCGGGGCGAACGACCCGGCTCGGTCGACCGGCCGACCTGGCCGCTGTGACCGCCTTTCTGCTCTCGGAGGAGGCCGAGTGGATCAACGGCCAGACCTGGTTTATCGGTGGCGCCGCCCACATGCGGCAGTAGGAGAGGCGCACCGGCGGCGAGCGCCCAAAGCCCGATCCAACCGTGGCGGGGTTGCGGCGACTACGAGCGATACTTCCGATAGAGATCCATCAGACCCTCCCGCGTCGCCGGGTCAAGCCGATCGGGATCGACCTGCCCACTGAGCGCGATCGATGCGCGGATCTGTTCCAGATAGGTCGAGCAGTTCTCACAGGCCCGGAGGTGTCGTTCCAGCCGCCGGCGGTGTTTGCGCGCAAGCGTGCCCTCGAGGTAATCGGTGATCAGCTCGACTGCCTGCTGGCAGGCGAGGTCACGGGCCAACAATGTCATGACGGCGCCCCCGAGATCTTGGTCTCGAGGGCACGGCGGATCCGAGCGCGGCCGCGGTGTAGCAACACCCGCTGATTGGCGTCACTGATCTCGAGCACCATGCACACTTCCTTGTTCGTGAGTCCTTCGACATCGCGCAGCGTTACGACTTGCCGCTGACTGTCCGGAAGGTCATCGATCGCCGCCCGTACGAGCGGGCGCAATGCGTCTGCATCGAGCCGCGCGTCAACATCACTCCATGGATCGGGCGGATCTCGCCATGAGCCGTCCGGGCCGAATCGCGCGGGGTCGACGGCCGGCTCGTCGAGCCCGATCGGGACCACGCGCGCCTGCTTGCAGAAGGCCGCTCGGGCGCGATTTGCGCAGATCCCGAACAGCCACGTCTGCAGCGACGAACGTCCTTCGTACCGGTCGATTCCACGCACGACCGCTATCCAGGTCTCCTGCACGACGTCTTCGGCGGCGGCCCAGTCATGGACGAAGGTGATCGCGAAGCGAACCAACCTCGTGTGGAAGGTCTCGATGAGAATGCTGAACGCGTTTTCGTCGCCCTCCAGGAGGCGGGAGACGAGCTCGGCGTCGGAGCCTGACACGACAGCGAGCGTACGTCGCAGACCTGGGGTTGTAACGGTCCGAGCGCCCGACGGTACTCACGGTCGTACGACATCC
>DATJWM010000117.1:0-2609 GCA_035501255.1 Mycobacteriales bacterium
CGAGGAAGATCGAGGTCCGGATCACGCCCTCGACGGCCCAGAACAGCACCGAAGAGCCGAGCTGGTGCTTGATCAGGCTGGTCAACCCGACGGGCACCACGAAGAACAGACCGATCGCGAAGATGGAGGCGACCGCGACTGTCCCGATCCAGGCGCCGCTCGAGATCTGCTGGTCCTCCTCGGGAAGCTGCGCGTTGGCGGACAGGCCGAGCGCGCGCATACCGATCGCCAGCGACTCGACCAGCGCCACCACGCCACGGATCACCGGCCAGCGGTACCAGCGCTTGCGCTTGGTCCACGACTCGAGCGGAAAGGCCTGGACGTCGATCTCACCCTCGGGAGTCTCGAACGCCGGCGGCTTTCGGACGGCGAGCGCCCAGCTGTTGACGCCGCGCATCATCACGCCCTCGAGCACAGCCTGGCCGCCGACGGGCGCGTCGCGCGTTGCGGTCAGGCGCCCCTCCTTGACCGCCGCGCTCATCGTCCCCGCTCCGAGCTCTTAGGTGCTCGCGCCGGTCCGCGCCGCGCGCCGGCCCTTGGCCACGCGCCGCTGGAAGCGCTCGACCCGACCACCCGTGTCGACGAGCTTCTGCCGGCCGGTATAGAAGGGATGGCAGGCAGAGCAGATCTCAACGTGAATCTCGGGCTTGGTCGAGCGGGTCATGAATTCGTTGCCGCACGTACAACGGACGTGGGCATCGACATACTCGGGATGTACACCGTTCTTCATCGTGTAATCGAGTGTAGCGGCCCGAACTTGAGCTCCGGCCCGGCACAACCGTAACGATTCCCCGCGATCTCGCCAAGTAGGGGATATGAACGCCCCCGTCGCCACCGACGCTCCGCCGGACGCGGCCGTGGCGGACTTCGAGGCGATCTACCGGGCCAACGTCGCCGGCATCACCGCGTTCTTCGCCCGCCGCTGCCAAGAGCCTCAGACCGTCGCCGACCTCACCTCCGAGACGTTCGTCCAGGCGATCGCGTCGCTCGCGACTTTCGATCCGCGCCGGGGAAGCGCGCGAGCCTGGCTGTTCGGAATCGCCCGCCACGTCCACGCGCAGCATTACGCCCGGGCCGCCGGCGGCAATCACGCGATCGCGGCGCTCGCCGGGCACCGCGAGCTCGAGCCCGACGAGATCGAGGAGCTGGCCGCCCGGATCGACGACCAGCGCGCCGGACGGGAGCTGCTCGCGCGGATGGCCCGGCTGCCCGAGCTCGAGCGAGTCGCCCTCGAGCTGGTCGAGCTCGCCGGACTGCCGCCGCGCGAGGCGGCGCGAGCCCTCGACGTGTCGCCGGCGGCGTTTCGCGTCCGCCTGTTCCGCGCCCGTACCCGACTACGCAAAGAAGAGGAACCGTCATGAGCACCTTTGAAGACCGGCTGTGGTCCGCCCTCGTGCATGAGCACGGCGAGCAGATGCGCGTCGAACCCACCCACACGAGCCGGCGCACGAACCGACCCGCGATCCTCACCGGCACCGCGCTCGCCGGCGCCGGCCTGACCGCTGCCGCCGTGCTCGCCTTCGCCGCCACCACGAGCGCGCCACCCGCATTCGCGGTGACCAACAACGGCGACGGAACGGTCACCGTCACGCTCAACGACGTCTCCGCGATCACGTCCCTCAACGCGGAGCTCGCCGCAGACGGGATCGACGCCAAGGCCGTCCCCCTGACCGCCGAATGCCCGACGAAAGGGTTCCCGCACCCCATGCCCACGGGGACGAACCCCACCACCTACACGATCACGATCGTCCCCAGCCAGATCCCCCCCGGCTCCACGGCGATAGTGGCCGCAACCGAGGACGCCAAAGGTCGGGTCAGCCTGGTCCAGGGCGCGTGGCCGACCCCAGGGCCCTCGTGCATCAACAGCACGCCGATCACCGTGCATCCCGGCGCCCCAGCACCGGACAAAACGCACTAGCTGGTCGGAGCGGGCGCCGCCGGACAGGCGATCCTCAGCGCGTTGTTGGCGAAGCTGGACTCGTCGATGGTGTGCGCCGGGTCGACCGTGACGGTCACGTTGCTCCCGGCCGTGCAGGCCGGCCCCACGAACCGGTGGTGCGTCGTCGACCGGACCCCGACCGACGGCACAGTTGCGGCCACCGGCGCACCCGAGCCGGCGCCCGCGAGATCGACCTCGACCGGCCCGACCGCGGTCTGCCCTCGGTTTGCGATCGTCGCGACGTAGGCTTCCTGCCCCGCGGACAGCGGCGTGACCGTGATCGACTTGACCAGCAGGTCCGCGCGCAGCTCAGGCTGGTAGCAGTTGGGGCTCGTCTGCACCGCGGTGGTACCGAGCTGCTGCCCGTTCGAGTCGTTCCACCGGAAGCTCACCCGGAACCGGTAGGTGGCCGGCCCGAGAAGGTCGACGACCGGGTGTGTGACGATCCACACGTCGCCGGGCCGCTGCCCGAGGGTCGGCTCCTGCGGCGAGATCCAGCTTCCGAGCAGCCTGCCGCGCACGAGCTTGAACGGGCCGCCCACGGTGGTCTGCCGCATCAGGTCGAACCGCATCTGCATCGACCCGGTTCCGGTCACCGGCCGCATCACGGCCTGGACCGAGATCGCGCGCGAGGGCGGATCGAGCGCCTTCTGGCACAGGAACGATCGGA
>DATJWM010000118.1:0-6204 GCA_035501255.1 Mycobacteriales bacterium
CCCTCGCGGCCGAAACCCGACTGCTTGATCCCGCCGAACGGCGCGGCCGCGTTGGACACCATGCCCTGATTGAGCCCGACCATGCCGGTCTCGAGTCGCTCGACGACGCGCAGCGCCCGCTTGAGGTTGTTCGTGAAGACGTACGCGACGAGCCCGTACTCGGTGTTGTTGGCTGCGGCGATCGCCTCGTCCTCGTCCAGGAAGCCCTTGATCGGGGCGACCGGGCCGAAGATCTCCTCCTGGAGCAGCTTGGCGTCGTCGGGTACGTCGGTTAGCACCGTCGGCTCGAAGAAGTAGCCGGCGCCGTCGCGCGCGTGGCCGCCCACGACCGCCTTCGCGCCGCGGCCGATCGCGTCCTCGACGAGTCCGGCCACCTTGCTGCGCTGGCTGTCGTCGATCAGCGGGCCGACCTGGACGCCCTCCTCGGTCCCACGTCCGATCTTCAAGGCACCCATCTTCTCGGCCAGCTTCTCGGCGAACTCATCCGCGACCTTGTCCCCGACGTACAGCCGGTTGGCGGAGGTGCAGGCCTCCCCGATGTTGCGCATCTTCGCGATCATCGCCCCGGCCACCGCGGCGTCGATGTCGGCGTCGTCGAACACGATGAACGGGGCGTTCCCGCCCAGCTCCATCGACAGCCGCAACAGGTTGTCCGACGCCTGCGCCATCAGCTTGCGGCCGACTTCGGTCGAGCCGGTGAAGGACAGCTTGCGCAGCCGCCCATCGGCGATGAGCGGCGCCATCGTCTCACCCGAGGACGAGGCGGTCACCAGGTTCACGACGCCGCTGGGCAGGCCGACCTCCTCGAGGATCTTGACCAGCATCAGCATCGACAGCGGCGTCTGCTGGGCCGGCTTGACGACCATCGTGCATCCGGCGGCGATCGCCGGGCCGATCTTGCGCGTGCCCATCGCCAGCGGGAAGTTCCACGGGGTGATGAGCAGACACGGGCCGACCGGCTGCTTCATGGTCAGCACGCGGCCCTGCCCGTTGGAGTTGACCGAGTAGCGCCCGTCGATCCGGACCGCCTCCTCGGAAAACCAGCGGAAGAACTCGGCGCCGTAGGCGATCTCCGCCTTGGACTCGGCGAGCGGCTTGCCCATCTCGAGGGTCATCAGGAGCGCCAGGTCGTCGGCGCGGGCCATGATCGCTTCGAACGCACGGCGGAGGATCTCGCCGCGCTCGCGCGGTGCGTGGTTGGCCCAGTCGGGGCCGGCTTCGACGGCGGCGGTCAGCGCCGCCTTGGCGTCGTCGGTGGATGCGTCGGCGACCTCGCACAGCGACTCGCCGGTCGCCGGATCTTCGACCGACACCGTCCCCTTGGCGCCGTCGACCCACTCGCCGGCGATGTACAGCTGCTTGGGGACCTCATCAAGGATCTTCTGTTCCGCTGGGGCTGTGATCGTGGTCATGTGTCCAACCTACCACCGGACAAACAAAAGTCCCGGCGGGCCGCTCGTAGGCCCGCCGGGACTTGTTCACTGCCTTGCCAGCTGGGGAATTAGGGGTTAGGCGGCCTGGCGGAGCGGCGCCGGCTCGAGCGCCACCGCCAACACCTCGTCGACGGTCATCGCGGGGTGGAACGTCATCGCCTCGCGCACCTCCGCCGGCACGTCGTCGAGATCGCCACGGTTGCGCTCCGGCATCACGACGTCGGTCAGCCCCGCGGCGTGGGCGGCAAGGACCTTCTGCTTGAGGCCGCCGATCGGCAGCACCCGGCCCTGAAGGGTGACCTCGCCAGTCATGCCCACGGTATGCCGCACCGGCCGGCCGCTCAGCAGCGACGCCAACGCGGTGACCATCGTGACGCCGGCACTCGGCCCGTCCTTCGGGATCGCGCCCGCCGGGACGTGCACGTGGAACGACCGCTCCTCGAACGCCGACGGGTCGATCTCGAGCTCCGCCGCGTGTCCGCGCACGTAGGAGAGGGCGATCTGCGCCGACTCCTTCATCACGTCGCCGAGCTGGCCGGTCAAGGTCAGACCGGGCTTGCCTTGCATCGCGGTCGCCTCGATGAACAGCACGTCGCCGCCGGTGCCGGTCACCGCCAGGCCGGTCGCGACCCCGGGCACCGCGGTCCGGATCGCGGACTCCTGGAAGTGGCGCTGACGCCCGAGCGCATCCCGAACCGTGTCCAGGTCGATGGCCACCGGGGCCTCGGCCTGTCCGGACGCGATCCTCGTGGCGGTCTTGCGCAGCAGCGTTCCGAGCTCGCGCTCGAGCTGACGCACGCCCGCCTCACGGGTGTACTCGGTGGCGACGGTGTTCAGCAGCTCGTCGCTGATCTCGACCTCCTCGGCCCGCAGGCCGTTGCGCTCGAGCTGACGGGGCCACAGATACCCGCGGGCGATCGCGACCTTCTCGGAGGTCGTGTAGCCGTCGAAGCGGATGACCTCCATCCGGTCGAGCAGCGGTCCGGGGATCGTGTCCGCCACGTTGGCCGTCGCGATGAACATCACGTTGCTCAGGTCGAGCTCGACATCGAGGTAGTGATCGCGGAAGCTGTGGTTCTGCGCCGGGTCGAGGACCTCGAGCAGAGCCGAGCTCGGATCGCCACGCCAGTCGGCGCCGACCTTGTCGACCTCGTCGAGCATGATCACCGGGTTCATCGTCCCGGCGTCCCGCAGGGCACGGACCAGCCGGCCCGGGAGGGCGCCGATGTACGTGCGCCGGTGACCGCGGATCTCGGCCTCGTCGCGAACGCCACCGAGTGACATCCGCACGAACTTCCGGCCGGTCGCCCGCGCGATCGACTCGCCGATCGACGTCTTTCCGGTGCCGGGAGGGCCGATCAGGGTGAGGATCGCGCCGGAGCGCTTGTCCTCGTTGATCCCGCGCTCCTGGCGCAGCTTCTTGACTGCGATGTACTCGACGATCCGGTCCTTGACGTCCTCGAGGCCCGCGTGGTCGGCGTCCAGCACCTCACGCGCGTGCTCCGGATCCAGCCGCTCGTCCGAGCGATGGCTCCACGGCACCGCAATCAGCCAGTCGAGGTACGTGCGGATCACGGTCGACTCGGCGCTCTGCTCGCCCATCCGCTCGAGCCGTCCGAGCTCCTTCTCGGCCTGCTCGCGGACCGGGTCGGGCATGCCCGCCTCTTCGATCTTGGTCCGGTACTCCTCGACGACGGACGCGTCGTCCTCGTTCAGCTCCTTGCGGATCGACTCCATCTGCTTGCGCAGGAAGTACTCGCGCTGCTGCTTCTCGGCGCCGGACTCGACGTCGTCGCGGATGCGCTTGCGCACCTGGAGCTCAGCCAGCCGCTCGCGCTGAAGATCGAGCGCGAGCTCGAGCCGCTCGGTCACGTCGAGCGTCTGGAGCAGCTTCACCTTGTTCTCGTAGGTCAGGTCGGGCGAGTAGCCGCCGGTATCGGCGAGCGCGCCCGGCTCGGTGATGCTGCGCAGGAATGAGGAGACGCGCGAGTCGGCGCCGCGCAGCTCGAGGATCTCCTCGACGACCGCGCGGTACTCGCGCTCGAGATTACGGGTCTTGCCGTCGACCGGGACGGGGTCGGTGTGCTCCTCGACCTCCACGTAAAGGCGGCCGTCCGGAGCGGTATTGGCGGCCCCGGCGACCCCGCGGTGAAGCCCCTGGAGGGTGACCGCACGCGCGCCACCGGGCAGGCGAACGCGGTCGGCGACCTCCGCCACGGTGCCGACGCTGGCAAATTCATTTTCGTGTCGAGGAACGAGCAGGACTCGTTCCTCCTCGCCGGCGTCTACCGCGAGCGTCAGGGACATGCCCGGGAACGCCACGACGTCGTCGAGTGGGATAAGTAGAAGGCGACTAGACATCAAGCTCGTTCGCTTTCGATAGTTGCTTACTCAAGATAAGTGGAAGGATAGCACTGCGTCAAGGGGGATCTGAGTCCTCCTGGCTTAGATCGTAGGACGCGTTCAACGGGGTTCCGGTCGACGCCAAACCTCCACTTCTGGGATCATCAGCGGCCATGTCAGCCGGGGAGTCACCGCCTCCCGAGGATGAGGCTCACGACGTGCTGGCGGCCGAGGCGTTTGCCGTGCCCGCGCGCGATCCGGCGCTCCGCCACGACCCGATCGCGCTGCCTGAGGACCCGAGCGGCATCGCCGAGGCCCACGACATCCTGGCCGCCGAGGAATTCGCCATGCCGGCGCCCTCCTCGCCGGTGGATCACGCGGGGCGGATCGCCGCCAAGGTCCCGTTCCCGGTGCGGGTGGTGGCGCTCACCGCGGTGGCGCTGGGGGTCCTGCGGGCGCTAAGGCGCCGGCGCCGGCCCCGCTAGCCGTTCGCGTGTGCATGGTGCGCCACCCGGCGCCCCGCGCCGGAGGCGTGGCGCGTCAGGCACACGGGGTGAGCGCTGAGCGGGGTGGCGGGGGGGGGTGATCCCTGTTGACCACACGCCATTCCCTCCGCCAACCCGGGGGTGTGGCGCGTGGTCCACGGTAGAAGTGGATTACGCGCCAACCCCCCGCCCACTCGCGACGCGGTGGCGTGTGGTCCACACTCAGGTTCGGTGACGGCGGCTCCGGATGATGGCGCGCGCGGCCGTCAGCGAGAGGCCGGATGCCGAGCGGGCCGCTGGCGCGCCGGCATGAGATCCGTGATGGTGCCCTCGGCCATCTCGGAGGCGAACCCGATCGTCTCGCTCAGCGTGGGGTGGGGGTGGATCGTGAGCGCGAGGTCCTCGGCGTCCGATCCCATCTCGAGCGCATGGACGGTCTCGGCGATCAGCTCGCCGGCGTTGACGCCGACGATGCCGGCGCCCAGGAGGCGCCGCGAGTCCGGCTCGAACAGAAGCTTGGTCATGCCCTCGTCGCGCCCGAGCGACAGCGCGCGCCCGGACGCGGCCCACGGGAAGGTGGCCTTGTCGTACTCGACCCCGGAAGCCTTGGCCTCGGTCTCGGTCAGGCCCATCCAGGCGACCTCGGGGTCGGTGTAGGCGACCGACGGGATCGTCCGGGGGTCGAATTCGACGTTGTGCCCGGCGATCACCTCGGCGGCGACCTTGCCCTCGTGCGACGCCTTGTGCGCGAGCATCGGCCCGCCGACGACGTCGCCGATCGCGTAGATCGAAGGCACGTTCGTCCGCAGCTGCCGGTCGACCGGGATGAACCCCGCGTCGTCGACGTGAACGCCGGCCTCGGAAGCGCCGACGGCGCGCCCGTTCGGCCGGCGCCCGATCGCCACCAACACACCGTCGAACTTCAGGGTGTCTCCGGACGACAACGTCACCTCCAGGTGCTTCTCGGACGGCTCGACTGCCGCCACCTTCGTCCCCAGGTGAATGCCGTCATACCGCCCCGCGATCCGCTTGTGCAGCGGCTTGACCAGATCCGGGTCGCACCCCGGGATCAGCTGGTTGAGCAGCTCGACCATCGTCACCTTCGACCCGAGCGCGTCGTACACCGTCGCCATCTCGAGGCCGATGATCCCGCAGCCCACCACCAGCAGCCGCTTGGGGACCGACGGCAGGTCCAATGCGCCGGTCGAATCAAAAACGCGCGGATCATCGGGCAGCGCCGGCAACGACGCCGCCTCCGATCCCGCGGCGATGATGCAGTTGTCGAACGTCACGGTCCGATCGCCGACGACCACCGTGTTGGGCCCGGTCAAAGCCGCCACGCCCGTGATCACCTCGACCTTGCGCTGCTTGGCCAGCCCGGCGAGGCCGCCGGTAAGCCGACCGACGACAGACTCCTTCCACGACCGCAGCGCATCGAGGTCCACCTTGGGCTTGCCGAACTTGATCCCGTGTTCGGCCATCTCCTCGGCCTCCGCGACCACCCGCGCCGCGTGCAACAGCGCCTTGGACGGAATGCAGCCGACGTTGAGGCAGACGCCGCCGAGCGTGTCGTAGCGCTCGATCAGGACGGTCTTCAGACCCAGATCGGCGGCGCGGAACGCGGCCGTGTAGCCGCCCGGCCCGGACCCGATCACCACGACCTGGGCGTCGTGCTCGCCGCCCGCGCCGTTCTCGGACGACGGCGGGGAAGGGGCCGGCTCGCGTTCGACGCGCGCGTCGGAAGCGGCCGGCGCCTCGGATGGGGGCGCCGCATCGGTCGGCGCGGCGCCGTCGGGCTCGAGCGTCAGGAGCACGCTGCCCTCCGACACCCGGTCCCCGATCTGGACCCGCAGCTGAGCGACGGTCCCGGCCTTGGGGGCCGGCACGTCCATCGTGGCCTTGTCGGACTCGAGCGTGACCAGCGGGTCCTCGATCGCCACCTC
>DATJWM010000119.1:0-2134 GCA_035501255.1 Mycobacteriales bacterium
GCCGGTCGCGGCCGGGGAGCAGTTGACCGAGTTGCAGGCGCTGCAGGCGCTGCTGCTGCCGTCGGCGAACAACATCGCCGCCGTTCTCGCGCGCTGGGATGCCGGCTCGATAGCGCGGTTCGTCGCCCGGATGAACGCGACCGCACGTTCGCTCGGCATGACCGAGACCCGCTACACCGACCCGAGGGGCTTCGACTACACGACGGTGTCGACCGCCGCCGATCAGGTGCGGATCGTCGTACGGGCGATGCGCCTGCTGGTGTTTGCAAGCATCGTCGCCACACCGACCGTGTGGCTGCCGGTTGCCGGCACCGTGCACAACACGGACCGCTTGCTCGGGCAGAACGGGTTCGTCGGCGTCAAGACCGGCTCGGACAGCGCGGCCGGCAGCCGCTTCGCCTTCCGGGCCATCCGCTCGATCCACGGCAAGCGGACGACGATCACCGGGGTCGTGCTGGGCCAGCCCGGCTACGACCTCGTCGGCGCGGGGCTGATGGCCGCTGCTGGCATGGTCGACCGCATCACCGGTCAGCGGACGACGCCAGGCCTCCAGCAGCCATCCCCGCCACCGCTCACTGCGCCCGGACGGCATCGAGCACGGTTGCGCACGCGTCAACCCCAAACATAGGGAGGAAACGATGAGACGAACCCTGTGGACACTGGCCGCTCTCGCGCTGCTCGCCGTGATCGTCGCGGGCTGCGGAAGCGGATCCGGAGGCACCGACAACGGCGGCACCGCCACCGCCCGAGCCAAGGCGGTGAAGTTCTCCGAGTGCATGCGCACCAACGGTGTCAGCGGCTTTCCCGACCCGGACGCGTCGGGCCAGTTGACGATCGATGCGGTCGCCAACGGCTCGTCGATCGACACGAACAGCGCAGCGTTCAAGCAGGCGCTGAGCGCGTGCAAGGACCTGGAGCCGCCGGGGTTCACAGGCCCGCAGGTGACAGCGCAGCTGAGGACGGCGCGTCTCGCGTTCGCCCAGTGCGTTCGCGACCACGGCGTGCCGGACTTCCCGGACCCCACCCCGAATGGGCCTCTCCTCGACACGAGAAGAATCCCGTCGGCGGATACGCCGGCCGGTATGAGCGCTCTGCACGCTGCGATGTCCAAGTGCGCCGAGTTCGCGAGCTCTGCGGGCGTGACGGGGGGCCGGTGATGCGGAAAGCGTGGCTGCTGGCCGGCGCGGCCGTCCTGGTTGCCGCGGCCGCGACGGGTGGTGTGGTTGCGACGTCCAGTGCGAAGCAGGCGACCGCGGCCGGTCAGAAGACCTCGGTGCGGACCGCGACGGTGGAACGAGGCAAGCTCTCGGATCAGACCTCCCAATCCGGAGTTCTGACCTATCGGGCGCAACCGGACGGCTCGCTGTACACGGTGTTCAACCGTGCCCGCGGGACATACACGAAGCTGCCGTCGAGCGGCGACCAGGTCGGCTGCGGCGGCGTCCTCTACCGAGTGAACAACCAGCCGGTCGCGCTCTTCTGCGGCTCGACACCGGCGTACCGGTCCCTCTCGCAGGGCGAAAGCGGACCCGACGTAGCAGAGCTCAACGCCAATCTCGTCGATCTCGGGTACGCGACCCGTGCGCAGCTCGACCCGACCTCCGACTCCTTCAGCGCGGCAACGGCGGCCGCGCTCCAGAAGCTGCAGGCGAAGCTGGGCGAGGATGAGACCGGATCGCTGGTGCTCGGTCAGGTGGTGTTCCTGCCCGAGTCGGTGCGGATCGCCGCCGTACGCGCCGAACTCGGCGCATCCGCTCGGCCGGGCGCGCAGGTTCTGTCCGCCACTTCGGACACGCTCGAGGTGCAGCTGGCCCTCGACCCATCGCAGCAGGGAGCGGTGCAGAGAGGCGACCGCGCCGTGATCACGCTGCCGAGCAACACGTCGGTGATGGGACGAGTGGAGCGGCTGGGGCGAATCGCGCAAGTTCCCGCCGGCCAAAACGGCAGCGCTGCGGGCGCAACCATTCCGGCCTACATCAGCCTCGACGATCCGAGCAAAGCGCGCGAGCTCGACCAGGCCCCGGTCCAGGTGACCATCACGACCAACGGCGTGGATCACGCTCTCAACGTCCCGGTCACCGCGATCGTCGGACGCTCCGGCGGCGGCTTCGCCGTCGAGGTCGTACGCGCGGGC
>DATJWM010000120.1:0-19913 GCA_035501255.1 Mycobacteriales bacterium
CGGAAGGCGTCGCCCTCGCCCGCGAACATCCGGGTCGGAGCCTCGCCCTCGCGCTTGAAGGGGAACACTCCGGCCGTGAACGGGAACGCGCCGGGCAGATTCTCCTCACGCAGGAACCGCACCAGGTCGCCATGATCCTCGGTTCGGGGAACAGCGACGCGCGGGACGGGCGTATCGGACAGCGTGGTTCGCCGCAT
The DNA here is from genome assembly GCA_035501255.1 of Mycobacteriales bacterium. Taxonomy (GTDB): domain Bacteria; phylum Actinomycetota; class Actinomycetes; order JAFAQI01; family JAFAQI01; genus JAFAZI01. The sequence continues at coordinate 198 of DATJWM010000120.1, forward strand.
CGCGGTGCGGATCTCGTTGTTCCGCACGACGTAGGTCACCGTGTCGCCGTCGTACGCCGCCCGCCGGGCGGGCCACTGTGCCAGCGCGTCCCGCACGTCAGGGAGCAGGCCTTCGGCCGCAGCATCGACCAGCCGGCCGAGCTCGTCCGCGGCGGAACCGTCCACCGCGTCCAGCGCGGTCTGCAAATGCTGACGCCGTCGCGCGAGAGCCGCCTGCTCACCGGTCTCCCGGTGATAGGCACGAACCACGGTCGCGATGTCGGCAAGGTAGTGATTGCGCCCGGTGGGGATGAGCCCGGTCAGCGCGGTAGAGGTCTTGGTCTCGACCGCCGGAAGCTGACCATCGACGACCGGCAGGCCGACGTCGGCCAACAGGTCGCGGACGCGCTGATAAAGAGCCGTCACCCCATCGTCGTTGAAGCGCGCCGCACTCGTCCCGTACACCGGCTGACCGACCCAGTCCTCGTCGAACGCCTCCCGATTGCGAAGAAGCGCTCGGGCGACGTCACGGCGGGCGTCCTGCGCCCCCCGACGCTCGAACTTGTTCACCGCGACCACGTCGGCGTAGTCGAGAATGCCGATCTTCTCGAGCTGGGAGGAGGCGCCGTACTCGGGCGTCATCACATACAGACACACGTCGCAGAACTCCACGATCGATGTGTCACCCTGTCCGATGCCCGGGGTCTCGACGACGATGAGGTCGTAGCCGGCAACGCGACAGGCGGCGATCACGTCGGCGAGTCGCTCGGGGACCTGACGACCCGGCGTCCGCGTGGCGAGCGATCGGAAGTAGGTGTGGCCGGGCTCCAGAGCATTCATCCGGATCCGGTCGCCCAGCAACGCTCCCCCGGCTTTGGCGCGGCTCGGGTCGATCGCGATGACCGCCACCCGCAGCTTGTCGTACTGGTCGATCCGCAGGCGCCGGATCAGCTCGTCAGTGAGCGAGGACTTGCCCGAGCCACCGGTGCCGGTGACGCCGAGGACCGGCGCGCTTCGAGTCGCGGCCTCTGCTTGCACGGCCGCGGCAAGTTCGGGGGATCGACCTTCTTCGAGCACGGTGATGGCCCGCGCCAGCGCAGCCTCCGACCCTGAACTGAGGTCGTGTACGGCGGGAGGCTCGCCGGCAAGATCCCGATCGCAGGCCTCGATCATGGTGTTGACCATTCGGGCCAGACCGAGGCGCTGGCCATCGCTGGGAGCGAAGATCCGCACCCCGCGGTCAGCGAGCAACTCGATCTCGCTGGGCACGATCACCCCGCCGCCACCACCGAAGACCTTGATCTGCCCTGCACCGGCCGCTTCCAAGCGGTCGACGAGATAGCCGAAGTACTCGACGTGACCGCCCTGATAGGAGCTGAGCGCGATGCCCTGCACATCCTCCTGGATCGCGGCGGACACGACGTCTTCGACGCTGCGATCGTGACCGAGGTGGATGACCTCTGCGCCCTGGGACCGAAGCACGCGCCGCATGATGTTGATCGCCGCGTCGTGACCGTCGAAGAGCGCGGCCGCGGTGACGAAGCGAACCGGGTTTCGTGCGACGTACACGTGTCTCCCTGGGTCGAACGTGCCCTCAGGATACGTGGACATCCACGTAATTTCCATGGATGTCCACGTACTTTCCGCCGAGGCGATACCTTGTCAGACTCCTGGCCCCGAGCGTGGCGGGCCGGCAAGTTGGGGAGGCACTGATGGCGGACGAGGTCGTCCACCTGGAGATCACCGGTCCGATCGCTACCGTGACGCTCGACTCCCCGCGCAATCGCAACGCCCTCGGCGCCGCACTGCGCAGCGAGTTACTCGCACACCTGACCGCGGCACTGGCGGACCCCGGCGCCCGGGTCATCGTCCTCACCCACACCGGTACGGTGTTCTGCTCCGGGATGGACCTGCGCGAGGCGAGCGCAAGCGGTCTGGCCGGCGAGGAGTTTCCCGCGATTCTCGAACTGTTGTGGACATCACCCAAACCGGTGGTGGCTCGGCTCACCGGGCCGGCTCGGGCCGGGGGTCTCGGGATCGTCGCCGCGTGCGACATTGCGGTGGCCGCCGACGACATCACCTTCGCCCTCAGCGAGGTCCGCCTTGGCCTGATCCCCGCCCTGATCTCAGTGACCCTGCTTCCCCGAATGTCGCCGCGCGCCGCGAACGAACTGTTTCTGACCGGCGAGACCTTCAGCGCGAACCGGGCGGTCGAGATCGGTCTGATCAACAGCGCAGTGCCCGCCGACCGGCTCGACGCCGAGATCGAGCATTACACCTCGATGCTGGCGCTGGGCGCCCCTGGCGCACTGGCGGGCGCGAAAGCGCTGCTGCGCAGGGACCGGGCAGCCACCGTTGCCGAGGATCTCGCGCAGATGAACGCACTTTCAGCGACGTACTTCTCCTCCGAGGAAGGCCGCGAAGGCATGGCGGCGTTCCTGGACAAGCGCCCCCCGAGGTGGACCCTCGACTGATCGGCGCTTAGGGTGCCGATCGGTACCAGCGCGCGACTCGGATCAGCCGCTTGCCATTCCAGGAGAACAACATCAGGTGGTAACCGGTGTAGTGGAAACCGCCCCGGTAGGACACGACCGGCTGGCGTTCGAGCACGTCGTGTCCGCGCGGCCGAACCGTCATGTAGTCCCCGCGTCTCGAGGCGGCGAGATGCCAGTCGTGCCGACCGCGCCGAAAGGCCGCCCAGTGGAACGTGTTGCCGGTTGCCCCCCCGGAGAACATGACGACCAGGTCACGAACGCCGTCGTGGGTGAAGTCCAGGCAGAAGTGGTGGAAGTCGTAGCGTCCGTCCGGGCGGGGCTCGTGGGTGACCTGCTTCAGCGGTAGTGACAGTGTCGATCGGTTGACGGCATTGACCGCCGCCCGACGCGAACATCCGAGCCGCGCCCGCGGTGGCCGGCGCGGGGCCAAGGACATCGAGCAGTGGACCGGTCGATTCGGCCCGGCCGTGAACCCCGGTCGCCACTGAACCTCATCGACGCCGCCCCACGTCGCGTAGACCAGGCAGGCCTGCCCACCGGCCGCCGGCCGCACGGCCACGCCAGAGCGCGCCCCGTCGGCCAGGCTGACGCCGTAGGCGATCTCACCCCCGTCCGGCGACCAAGCCGGCGAGGTCTCGTCGCGATGCGGGTCGAAGGTCAGCCGTCGCAGGTGCGTCCCGTCCGAATCGACGGTGAACACGTCGTTGAGACGGCTGATCTCGCCACGGGCCCCGTCCCGGTCGCTGAGAAATGCGAGCTGTGCGCCGTCGGGCGACCACGCGGGATCCTGGTTCACGCCCCGACCGGCCCGGTCGAGTTGCACCGGGGACGCGGTCGTGCCGTCCGTCACGTAGATCCCGGAGCGTCGCCCGATACCGCCCGGCGGACTCTCCTGCTCGAACGCGATGTGCACGCCGTCCGGCGACCACGCCGGGGTCTCGTCCCAGTAACCGCCGCCGGCAACCTCGACCCGCGCCTCGCCGGGGCGTTTGGTGTAGATGCTGGCGTGGTAGCCGTTCGAGCGGTTGCTGCTGTCGTAGGTCAGCGCCGACCCGTCCGGCGACCACGACGGGCTCTCGCCTCGGCCGATCACCCGGGTGCGGTCCGTCCCGTCGAGCCGCGACACCTCGATGGAGTTCCCGAATCCCCCAGCCTCGTAGGCGATCCGCCGGCCGTCCGGCGAGACGCTGAACTCCTGCACCTTCGGCAAGTGCGGGCGCGCCAGTCGGTGACCTGAGGCGGTGACGACCACCAGCCCGCGCCAGTAGTCGCTGATCGCGAGTTCAGCCGGGCGAGGAGAGGATGACGCAACCCGCGCTCGCAGGACCGGCCCGGACGCACCGGCCGAGAACTCGATCAGCGACAGCGTCAACGCTGCCGAGGTGAGGAGACCGACGACGAGCACCTTGGTGAGCCGCACGCCCGTCAGACGCTGGTCCGCCGCCTTTGGTTGGTCGTGCCCAAAATACGGGCTGACTTGGGCGACGCTCTCGATGGTCCACCCGAGTTCCTCGACCTTGGGGGTGCCGTTTCTCAAGGCCTACTTGACGGCTTCGGTGACGATCGCCTTTATCCCCTCGAGTGGTGCAACGAGTTCGGTGTTGACTCCGTAGCGGGCGGCGAGGGCCGCCGGCTTGAGGTAACTGACCTGCGTTGATCCGTCCGGGTCGGCGCGAACGAGAGCTTTGAGCGGCAGGTCGAGAGCTGAAAGGGGCGCGGCGAGCATCACCGGTGTGCCGCTTCGGGGATTGCCGAAGATGACGACCTTGGTATCGGGCATGTCCAAACCCACTGCATGAGCACCGCCGCTGTGGTCGATGACGGCAAACACAGTGAGGTTGCGCAGGTTGATGGTCTGGACGAGTCGCTCGACGCTTTCTTCGACCGAGTACGGGCTCGCGACGCTGACGATCTCCCCTCCCTCGGTCATGAGGAGTCCGGCCAGGAGCTGGCCCGCAGTCGCGGGAACGGGTTGGTGGAGTTGGCCGGGGAGGATTTTGTCAGCACCCGCACCATCGCACCCTATCGACTGGCGCCTCGCCGGTGTCGACACCGCCGACATCGGCGTGATCGACCGGTTCGTTGACCCTGCTTACGCCGACCACAATCCGCCGCCGTTCCAGCAAGGGAACGATCGCGAGGCCGTGCGCGGGGCGTTCGAGTACGCGCTCAAGGCATTCTCGGACTTCCAGCACGAGGTCGTCGCGCAGTACGCCGACGGCGACACGGTGATCACGCGGATCCTCGCGCGCGGGCGGCACACGGGCGACTTCATGGGGGTGCCGGCGACCAACAAGGATGTCTCGATGGAAGGCATCGCCATCCATCGGGTTGCCGATGGCAAGGTCGTCGAGCACTGGGCGCAGGTCGACGCGATCAATCTCCTGATGCAGATCGGAGCGCTCCCACCGCTCGGATGATGACCCCGTCCCGGCTACGGTGGCGGGATGCTGGAAGGAAAATCGGTACTGGTCATCGGGGTCGGCACCGGCCTCGGCCGTGAAATCGCGAGCGTCGCCGTCGGTGACGGCGCCGAGGTCACCATCGCCGCGCGTAACGCAGAACACCTGCGAGCAGTTGCCGACGAGCTCGACCCGGCCGGGGAGAAGGTCCTCCCGAAGGCAACCGACATCACCGATCCTGAGCAGCTCGAGGCGCTCATCCACGCGATCGACGAGCGGTTCGGCGCTCTGCACGGGCTGGCGATCTGCGCCAGCAATGACACCGCCATGGGCGGGATCGAGGCGACCTCCGAGCAGGATTGGCGCCGAACGTTCGAGCTGAACGTGTTTGCGACCGCGAACACGGTCAAGGCCGCTTTGCCGCTGCTCAAACGCCAAGGCGGCTCGGTCGTGTTCATCGGCTCACAGCAATGGATCTACCCCGCGCGCGACGTACAGCAGCTCGCCTACGGCGCGTCGAAAGGAGCCGGCGTGTCGATGATGTACGGGCTGGCACCCGAACTCGGAGCGCACAAGATCCGGGTCAACACCGTCGTACCGAGCTGGATGTGGGGCCCGAACGTCGAGCTGTACGTGACCTGGCAGGCCAAGGAACAGGGACGCAGCGAGGCCGAGATCCGCGCCGACCTCGACGCCAAGTTCGCTCTCGGTGAGATGCCGACCGACCGGGACGTCGCCGAGGCAGTGGGGTTCTTCCTCTCCGACCGGGCTCGCAGCATCACCGGACAGACGCTGCTGGTCAACGCCGGCGAGCTGGCTCGCTGATGACTGACGACGCGGTGAGCGCCGATGCGTGGGTCAGCACCGCGTACGGCGACCCGACCGCAGTCCTTGAGCGCCGGACGGTGCAGGTGCCGGCACCCGGAGTCAACGAGGTACGGGTGGCGACCGACGCCTTCTGCCTGAACTTCAACGACATCGACATCATCCGCGGGCGGTACGCGACGCTGATGCTGACCCCACCCTTCGTTCCGGGCATGGAGTCGGTCGGCGTCGTCGAGGCCGCAGGGCCTGGAGCTGAACACCTGCTCGGGGTCCGGATCGTCGGCATTCCGGTGCTCGCCCACGGGGGCTATGCCAGTCGCGTGCTCGTCGATGCCGCCACCGCAATGGAGCTCCCGGCCTGGATCGGGGACGCGGAGGCAGCGGCAATGCACTACCCGTACCACCTCGGGTGGTTCGCTCTGAAGGAACGCGCGAAGCTCGAAGCCGGCGAGACTTTGCTCGTCCACGCGGCGGCAGGCGGGACCGGGTCGGGTGCCCTGCAGATCGGCAAGGCCCTCGGTGCGAAGGTCATCGCCACTGCCGGCACCGACGAGAAGGTCAAGTACTGCCTCGAGCTCGGCGCCGACGTCGCGGTGAACTACCGCACAGAGGATTTCGTCGCCGCCGCGATGGACGCCACCTACGGGCGCGGCGTCGACGTCGCCTTCGACGCGGTCGGCGGCGACACGACCCTGGAGACCTTCAAGTGCATGGGCTACAACGGCCGACATCTGATCGCGGGATGGAGCGAGAACATCCAACTCGAAGACGCGCACTACATCACCCCACGCGCGATGGCGTACGGCAACTTCTCGCTGGTGGGTGCCTGCCTGGTCTACGTCACCGATCCGCTCGCGATCCGGCGCACGCTCGGGTTCAACTGGCCCGCGCGTAGTGACGGCCAACGCGTACACGCGACGCTGCTTGAGATGATCAGGACCGGCCGGCTCACGCCGTGCGTCGGCCGCGAGCTCGACTTCGCCGAGATCCCGGCCGCGCTCGAGGACCTCGAGCAGCGGGCGACCACGGGTCGGCTGGTCGTGTCGGTCAACCGCGGATGAGCCTGCCCGGTCGCTCACCGGTCTGCTCACCGTCGGTGTAGGTGAGCACGCCGCGCTTGACGGTCGCGACGTACCCGCGGGCTTTCTGCACCAGGCGCGTGCCGCCCGCCGGCAGGTCCGCCACCACCTCCGGGGGCAGCAGGGCGAGCGCGTCGTAATCGATTAGGTTCACATCGGCGAGCATGCCCGGCTCCAGCGTGCCGCGATCCACCATCCCGTACAGGCGGGCCGTGTCGTGGGTCTGCTTCTTCACCACCAGCTCGATCGGCAGCGTGTCACCGCGCGATCGGTCGCGGGTCCAATGGGTCAGTACAAAGGTCGGCATCGACGCGTCGCAGATCACGCCGCAGTGAGCGCCCCCGTCGCCCAGGCCGAGCGCCGAGCGCGGATGGAGCATCATCTCCCGCGCCTGGTCGAGGTTGCCGTAGCTGTAGTTGAGGATCGGCACGTAGAGCAGACCTTCGCTGTCACCCTCGAGCATGGCGTCGTAGGCGACATCCATCGGTGAACTGCCGGTCGCCTCGGCGATCCCGGCCAACGAGCGGTCATATCCCGGTTCGTAGTCCGGCGGATCACCGAGGACGTAGGTCTTCGCGAACGCGTCCTCGAGCCGTTTGCGGGTGTCCTCGTCGGGAGTCCACCCCACGATCGCCGCCCGCAGTGCCGGATCGGCCACCCGCACCTTCATCTGCTCCCAGGGCAGTTTCTCCGCCTTGAGGGCCGCATAGGCCGGCACTTGGTCGAACAGGCAGTACGTCGTCCGGAATCCGGACAGCAAACCGGTGGCACGGGCCGCGACCTGCGGCCACACCTGCGCGCCGTCCTCGACCGCCTCGCGTGAGGCGTCCATCAACTCCCGCCACAGGTCGGGGGCGGCGTCCACCTGGATGAGGGCGAACGTCACCGGCCGTCCGGTTTGCGCCGAGAGTCGACACATCCAGTCGACTTCCTTGATCGGGTTCGTGATGTCCTCACCGGCCGCGCCCATCGGAGCAAGCTCCACCACGCCCTTACCGAGATCACCCAACGCCGCGCTGATCCCGAACACCTCGTCCTCGGCGGCGAAGGTCCCCGGCACCGGCTCGCCGTCAATCGCGACGTGGGCGATCGTTCGTGACATCGAAAAGCCCAGCGCACCGGCCTCGATCGCGTCGCGCACGATCTGCCGCATCGCCGCAATCTCCTCCGGTGTCGCCGGCTCGTTGCGTGCGCCGCGCTCGCCCATGACGTAAGCCCGCACCGGTCCGTGAGCGATCTGGGTGCCGACGTCAACCGTCCACTGGCGCTCGGCGAGAACGTCGAGGTACTCGGGGAAGCTCTCCCAGCCCCACGACATGCCCTCCGCGAGCGCGGAACCCGGGATGTCCTCGACCCCCTCCATCAAGCCGATCAGCCAGTCCTCGCTGCCCGGCGCGACGGGTGCGAACCCGACGCCGCAGTTGCCCATCACCACCGTGGTCACCCCATGCCAGGCGGACGGCGCGAGCTCGTCGTCCCAGGTGGCCTGCCCGTCGAAGTGGGTGTGAACGTCGACCCAACCCGGGGTCACGAGCAACCCGGTCGCGTCCATCTCGCGGGTCGCGGGAGCCGCCGTACCCGGCTCGACGACGGCGGTCACCACTGCGTCGTCGATCACCACGTCGGCCAGCCGGGCGGCGGCGCCGGTTCCGTCGACAACCGTGCCGCCGGAGATCAGGAGGTCATGAGCCATACCTGCCATCATGCGCCAAACCTGACGGGGTGTCAGGTCAGTCGGGTCAGGACAGGCCCGAGAAGTCCGGCGGACGGCCCTCGGCGAAGGCCGCCATGGCCTCGAGGTTCGCCGGGCCGCCCATCAACTCGGCAAACGCCGCGTTTTCGCGTTCCCGCGCGGCGGCAATCTCGGCCCGCAGCGGAGCCATCATGGTCGCCTTGACCGCCACCAGGCTCGAGATCGGAGCTTCGGCGAGCACCGTCGCATGCGCCGTCGCGGTCGCGATCAGGTCATCGGGCTCGCACACCTGCCAGAGGAGGCCCATGTCCTTGGCCTGCGCCGCGTCCACCCATTGGGACGACATCAAGAGCCAGGCCGCGTTCTGCCGGCCGACGAGCAACGGCAAGAGGAAGCTGGATGCGGCTTCGGGCGCCACGCCGAGGCTGGTGAACGGGCACTTGAACCGCGCCTGCGCCGATGCGAAAACGAGATCAGCGAAACCGATGATGGTGACGCCGATGCCGAGCCCGAGGCCGTTCGCCGCGATCACGAGCGGCTTGGGGAACTCGGCCAAGGCGTCGATCAAGCCGAGGAAACCGTGCGTTCCCGCCACGAACTCCTCCGGATTGACCGCCCGCTGCCCCATCTCGACCAGGTCGGTGCCGGCGCTGAACGCTCGGCCCTCGCCCGTCAGCAGGACGACCGCCACGTTCGGGTCCTCCCCGGCCGCGACCAACCCCTCGGCGAGCGCGTCGTAGAGCGCCTCGTTGAACGCGTTCAGGGCCTCCGGTCGGGCGAGGGTGAGGGTGCGCACGCGCGCGTGATCGTGGCTTCGCAGGATCACGACCAGCACCTCACCTGAACCGACGGAGCAGGGACAGTGCATATTAGGCCAGTGGATATTGCATCCGACTCGGCCGCCATCGACCCGGCGGCCATCGATTTTGTCTCGGGCGCGTTCTGGGGACGCAACCCGCACGCTGAGCTGGCGTGGCTGAGAGCCAACGACCCGGTCCACTGGGACGGCCAAGTATGGGGCATCAGCCGGCACGCGGACATCAAGGAGGCGTCGAAGGACAGCGCACTGTTCTCGAGCGCCCAGGGCATCCGGCCGGAGGTCGGGCCGGTTCCGCACATGATCGACATGGATGCCCCGGCGCACAGCAAGCGGCGGCGACTGGTCTCGGCGGGGTTCACCCCGCGCCGGGTCGCCGCCCTCGAAGGACTCGTGCGGCAGCTGGCCGACGACATCCTCGACCGGGTGTGTGAGCGGGGCGAGTGCGATCTGGTCCGCGATGTGGCCGCTTGGCTGCCGATCGAGCTGATCGGCGCCGCTCTCGGATTCGATCCGAAGGACTACGACCAGCTTCTCGAGTGGTCGGACACGTTGATGTCCGGCCTGATCGGTGACTCGGGCGCGGCGACGATGGCCCGCGCGGCGGACGCCTTCGGCGGGTACGTCGGGTACATCACTGCGGTCGTTGCGGACCGGCGGTCGGCGCCGCGAGATGACCTGATCAGCGTGCTGATCCACGCCGACGTGGATGGCGAGAAGCTCGACGAGAGCGCACTCATCCACGAATCGCTGTTGATCCTGATCGGGGGTGACGAGACCAGCAGGCACGTGATCAGCGGCGGGGTCTACCAGCTGCTGCGGGACGGCGCCGCCTGGCAGGACCTTCGCAGCGATCCCGCGCTGCTGCCCGGCGCGACCGAGGAGATGCTGCGCTGGGTGAGCCCGATCAAGAACATGGCCCGAACCGTGACCCGGGACACCGACTTCGGTGGCAAGCGCCTGCTCGCCGGCCAGAAGGTGCTCCTGCTCTACCCGTCCGGCAATCGCGACGAGACGGTCTTCGACGATCCGTTTCGGTTCGACATTCGACGTGCCCCGAACGACCACGTTGCGTTCGGGCTCGGGCACCACTTCTGCCTGGGCAACCAGCTCGCTCGGCTCGAGGTGCGGGTGATGGTCGAGCGTCTGCTCACCCGCATGCCTGACCTCACGCTGGTCGAGACCGCGGAGCCGGCGTACCGGCCCGCGAACTTCGTCAGCGGCTACGAGACCATGCCGGTGACGTTCACGCCGAGCCGGCCGATCCGCCGACGCTGAGCGAGCCGGTCGGAGGCCTTCAGAGCAGGTCCCGCCAGTTCGCAGGCACGCTCCCCGCCGGCCCAGGGACCGGCTGGTCGAACGGGTGGGAGTCCGGCGGCGCGAGCCGAGGCCCGGAAATCGCCCGGCCGTCGGGATAACTCCAGAACCAGTCCTCGCCGGGCTCGAAGCTCTGGATCACCGGATGGCCGGTCGAGGCGAAGTGCGCGGTCGCGTGTTGAGACGGCGAGTCGTCGCAGCAGCCGACGTGTCCGCACCGCGCGCAACGCCGCAGATGGATCCACCATCCACCGGAGGCAAGACACTCCACACACCCGGAGCCGCTCGGTGGCACCGCGGGGTCGATGCCCCCTGAATCGGCCATGAGTCACTCCTCGCTGTTCGTCGGTCCATCTCTACGCCAGGATCGAGGCATGACGCAACCGCCGGAGGAGACTGCGGGTGTCGCCTTCGCGACGCTCGACCCCGCACAGCTCGACCGGGTCCGTCGCTACGGCACGGAACACCACACCGAGGTCGGCGAGGTGGTCTTCGCCCCCGGCGATCGCGCCATCGACCTGATCGTCATCGACGACGGCGAGATCGAGGTCGTGATGCCGGCGACCGCGAACGCGCCGGAGGAACAGATCACGCTGCGCGGCGCCGGCCATTTCCTCGGGGAGCTCAACATGCTCACCGGCCAGACCGCCTACTTGCTCGCCCGGGTGGTCACAGCCGGGCGCATCCACCGTCTGAATCCGGCGCGTTTTCGCGACCTGATGAACGACGACCCGGAGATTTCGGACCTGATCCTGCGCAGCTTTCTGGCCCGCCGCGCACTGCTCCAGGACAGTGCAGCAGCCCGCAGCATCGAGATCATCGGCCCGTCGATGTCCTCGGCGGCGCTGGCCCTTCGCACCTACGCGGCGCGCCAACGTCTGCCCCACCTATGGTTCGACTCCGACACCGACGGCGGGCGGGCGTTGATGAACACCCTCGAGCTCAGTCCGACCGACCTCCCCGTCGCGGTGGTTCGGGGTCGCGTCCTTCGCACCGCGACCCCGGGTGAGGTGGCGGACGAGCTCGGGCTGTCCTACCACCGCTGCCGCGAGGCACCCGTCGACCTGACCGTCGTCGGCGCGGGGCCGGCCGGCCTCGCCGCGGCCATGTACGGCGCATCCGAAGGCCTCGACACGGTGCTCCTCGATGCCGTCGCCGCAGGAGGACAGGCCGCAGCGAGCAGCAGGATCGAGAACTACCTCGGATTTCCCAGCGGCCTGTCGGGCGCGGACCTCGCCGCCCGCGCCGCCGTGCAGGCGTTGAAGTTCGGGGCGCAGATCTCCGCACCGTGCGCGGCCGCGTCGCTGGACACCGGCGGCGAGCAACTGCGGGTCATCCTCGCCGACGGCACCGACATCGCGACCCGCGCCGTGATCGTCGCTACCGGCGCGGCGTACCGATCGCTGCCGCTTGCGCGCTGGGCCGACTTCGAAGGGGCCGGGATCTACTACGCCGCGACCGAACTCGAGGCCCGCGCGTGCGAGGCGCGGCCGGTGGCGGTCGTCGGCGGCGCGAACTCGGCCGGCCAGGCGGCGCTGTACCTGGCCGGCCGAGGGGCGCACGTCGACCTCATCGTCCGCGCGGACGACCTCGGCAAGAGCATGTCGTCCTACCTCGTCGAGCGTCTGCTCGCCGACCCGAGGGTGACGGTGCACACCAACGCCGCCGTCGTCGGCCTTGCCGGCGAGGAATCGCTCGCTGCGATCACCCTCGAGGCCGAAGGCAGGCGCAGCGAGCACCCCTGCAGCGGGCTGTTCTGTTTCATCGGCGCAGAACCCGCCAGCGCCTGGATCGATCCGGTCGCCCGAGACGACAACGGGTTCATCCGCACCGACGTCAGTCTCACCTCGGCCGATCTCGGCGACGTGTGGGACGCGTTGGGCCGCGAGCCGCTGCCGTTCGAGACCAGCGTGCCCGGGGTATTCGCGGCCGGGGACGTCCGGCTGGGATCGATGAAACGGGTCGCCGCGGCGGTCGGCGAGGGAGCGAGCGCAGTGCGATCGGTCCACCAAGCGATCGGCGGGGTGCGCGCGTGACCAGCCGAGACGGCGCCAGCGGGCGTCGGGCAGGATTGCGCGCACCGACTGAGAGGAATGGGTAGTGAGCGAGGTTCTCACCGAGGTTCAGGGCAACGTGCTCGTGATCACGCTCAACCGGCCCGAGGCCAGGAACGCGATCAACGAGGCGGTCGCTGCGCAACTCGCCGCGGCTGTCGACCGGCTCGACGGCGACCTCGATCTGCGGGTCGGCGTGATCACCGGTGCTGGTGGCACATTCTGTTCGGGCATGGATCTCAAGGGCTTCCTGCGCGGAGAAAACCCGCACGTGCCCGGCCGGGGGTTCGCCGGATTCACCCAGGCACCGCCGAAGACGCCGATCATCGCCGCGGTCGAGGGATGGGCGCTCGCGGGTGGCTGCGAGATCGTCGCGGCCTGCGACCTGGTCGTCGCGAGCCGGGAGGCGAAGTTCGGCATCCCCGAGGTCAAGCGCGGGCTGGCGGCCGGCGCGGGCGGCCTGCTCCGGCTTCCGCAGCGGATCCCGTACAACATCGCCATGGAACTCGCGCTCACCGGCGACCCGCTCACCGCGGACCAGGCGCACGCACATGGCCTGGTCAACCGGCTCACCGAGCCGGGTCAGGCCCTGGACGTGGCACTCGCGCTGGCGTCGACCATCAGCGCCAACGGCCCGCTCGCCGTGGCGGCGTCGAAGGAGATCGTGCGGGGCAGCCTCGACTGGACCGAGGCCGAGGGATGGGCGAACCAACCGGGCCTGCTCGGGCCGGTCTTTGCCTCTGCTGACGCCCGGGAGGGCGCGACCGCGTTTGCCGAGAAGCGCCCACCGAAATGGTCAGGAACCTAGCGGCGAGCACGCACACGCCGTACGATCACCCTCGCCCATCACTGACACCGACGTCAGGTTTGGTCGGGCGAACGGAGGGTCTCATGCCGCCAGCGTCCGACCAACCCACCAGTGCGCCGAGTCGGCGGACGGTCGTCACCGCGATGGGCCTGCTCCCGCTCGCGTCACTGGCCCCCACCCTCCTCGCCGAGACCAAGGCGCGAGCCGCCGCGGGCAAGGGCTTCGCCTTCTTCACCGCGCACGAGGCGGCGGTCATCAAGGCCGCCGCCGCCCGGCTCGTACCGGGTCCGGACGACGATCCGACCGAAATGGCGCTGAACTCCCCCGGGGCGACCGAAGCCGACGTGGTCCGCTACATCGACACCATGCTCTCGATGTTCGACCACCACCGGCCGAAAACGTTCGCCGGCGGGCCATGGAGCGACCGCAATGGTGGACACGTCGATCACATGGCCGACTTCGTGCCACCGGTCCCGAGACAGCTGAACGCGTGGCACCACCGGATCAGCGACTTTCGCGCGCAGTACCGCAAAGCGGTCAAGACGCTGGACGGCGCCGCCGCCGGAAAGGACTTCTCGGCAGCGGACGCCGCCGAGCAGGACAAGATCCTTCTCAAGCACTCCGCACCGCGCGATCTCATCTTCGGTCACACCATCGAGGGGATGTACTGCGTTCCCGAGTACGGCGGCAACCGCGACCTCGCCGGATGGCAGTCGATCAGTTGGCCCGGCGACTCGCAGCGACGCGGCTACACCGCGCACGAAGTTAGCCACAGCGACGGTGCGGATCCGGTGAACATGTCGCCGATCGTCACGCTCGTTCTCACACTCCTTCCCGACGCGAGTTCGTCGTCGTTCATCCGGCGCCGAGCACCGCAGCACCTGCTCGTCGAGCTCGAGGACGCAGAATGAGCCAGCGCGCAATCATCATCGGGAGCGGAGCCGGCGCGGCGGTCGCCGCGATGGTGCTGTCGCACAACGGCTGGGACGTGCTCGTGCTCGAGAAGGGCCCGCGTTACATCCACGGGTTCGAGAAGAAGGGGCCGATTCACACCCAGTTCTCCAACGACGAGCTCAAAGCCCAGCGCAACTTCGAGCAGCCCGATCCGATCTCCGAACCGCGGGTGTTCCGGGAGAAGGTCGGGGCCAAGCAGCTGGTCGGCGAGGTCAACCCGCTCGCCTCGTGCGTCGGCGGCGGGACGACGCACTGGGACGCGAAGACGCCACGGTTCTGGGACATCGACTTCGCCAAGCGCTCGATGCTCGGCCCCTATCCCGACAGTGACGTCGAGGACTGGCCGTTCACCTACGACGAGATCGCGCCGCACTACCGCGCGATGGAGACCCTCATGGGGGTTGCTGGCTCCCAGGCAGCGCTACCGGCTGAACCGACCCTCAAGCATGCCCCCGGCAAACGCGGGTTCGTGATGGAGCCCGGTCCGCAGCAACTGTCCTCGATGACCCTCGCCGCAGGGTGCGAGGCGATCGGGCTGCACCCGTATGCGTTCCCGATGGCGATCAACTCCCGCCACCACGAGGGCCGCCCGCCGTGCAACAACTGTGGCCAGTGCAGCAGCTATGGCTGCCCGACGGGCGCCCGGATCGGCGCCTTGGCCGTGATGCAGCACGGCATCGCGACCGGCCGGGTCCACATTCGCGAGAACACGATGGTCGACCGGGTCATCCTCAAAGGCAAGCGCGCGGTCGGCGTCCAGGCGATCAGCAAGCACGGTCGGCGCTTCATCTCCTCCGCGGACCTCGTCGTCCTCGCGGCGTCCGCCATCGAAAGCGCCCGCATCGCCCATCTGTCGCACTTTCCCGATCCGCACGACCGGATCGGGCGCGACATCATGTTCCACAACTTCATGGACGGCTTCGGGATGTTCACCGACGAGCGGATGCACGCCTACCGCGGCCGCTCGATCACCCAGTGCTGCGAGGACTTCGCCGACCCCGACTACCCAGGTGCCCGGGCGTACGCGAAACAGCACGGGCTGCCTTACATCCGCGGCGGAATCATGGAACTCGGCGGCAGCCAGACCCCGATCGCCGAAGGCCAGACGTATCAGTACCTGCTGGCGACCCTGCACGGACTCTCCAAGAGCAACGTGCCGGTTCCATTCGGCACGACGTTCAAGGAGTTGATGCGCGCCAGCCTGCTGCGTGACCGGCTGGCCGGGATCGACCACATCGCCGAGGACCTGCCCTACGCCCACAACCGGGTGGACCTGAGCCCGAACGTCAAGGACTATCGCGGCGTACCGGTACCTCGCGTCACCTACTCGCAGGGCAAGCACGAGAAGGTCGCGACGGACTTCTACCTCACCAAGATGACCGAGCTGCTCACCGCTGCGGGCGCGGTCGCCTCCGCCGTCCCCGAGGCGCTGGCCAACAGTGTCAACGGCATCGCCGTGCCGCACGGCGCGCACATCATGGGTGGCATGCGCATGGGGCACAACCGCAAGACCTCGGTCACCGACGGACACGGCATGGTGCACGGCCTCGAGAACGTCTTCGTCGCCGACGGCTCGGTGTTTCCGAGCAGCGGTGCGCAGAACCCGACACTCACGATCATGGCGACGGCCTTGCGCAACGCGACCAAGCTGTTCGGAAACGGCCACGCCCACCTCACCAGCCCGCGCCTGCACCTCACGCCCGCCGGAGCACCGGAAGGATCCGGCTAACGATGCGGGCGCTGATGTTCGGCGTCAGTGCGAGTGACGCTCCGCAGATCGCCGACGACGCGCCGCAGCAACTCCGGCATCTCGCGCTGGCGCCGATGGACCTGCGCGAGATGCCCGACCCGCAGCTTCTGGCGCCCGACTGGGTGGTGATCCGCACTGCTATGTGCGGCATCTGCGGCTCGGACTCCAAACAAGTGTTCCTTGAAGGCGACGGCGACTCGCCGATGACCGCCTTGATCAGCTTCCCCCAGGTGCTCGGCCACGAGGTGGTCGGCGAGATCGTGGAGGCCGGCCCGGAGTCCGGCCGCCGACCGGGAGAACGGGTCGTGTTGAACCCGTGGCTGTCCTGCGGGCCGCGCGGGATCTCGCCGCCGTGCCCGGCGTGCGTCGCAGGCGAGTACAACCTCTGCCACCACTTCACCGAAGGACACCTCGCCCCCGGCATCCACACCGGCAACTCCCAGACCGCGACCGGCGGATTCGCCGAGTTCCTTCCGGCGCACACCTCGATGGCGATCCCGTGCCCGGACAGCGTCGAGGACGAGGCCGCGGTCCTCGCCGACCCCTTTTCGGTCGCGCTCCACTCCGTCCTTCGCAACCCGCCGCCGCCGGCCGGCAAGGTAGTCGTGTACGGGATCGGTGCGCTCGGGCTGTCGACGTGCGCGATCTTGGCGCGCCTGCATCCCGACGTCGAGGTCGGCGCCATCGTGCGCTTCGACCATCAGGCGGCCGCGGCCGAGCGCTACGGCGCGCGAGCCTTCCGATCACAACCCACCGTCGACCTGATCCACGCGCTCGGGGACTGGACCCATGCCGTGGTGCACGTCCCGTGGGAGGGGTTACCGATGGCCTTCCCCGCGGGGGTCGACGTCGTCTACGACACGGTCGGTACGCCGGAGACCCTCGAAGTCTCCGTTCGCGTCCTGCGCGCCCGCGGCCGTCTCGTCTTGACCGGCGTGAGCCAGCCCGCGCGGTTCGAATGGAGCCCCTGGTATTTCAAGGAGCTCTCGTTGATCGGGTCGAACGCGTTCGGCGTCGAGGTCGTCGACGGCGTCCGCCAGCACGCCATCGCGCACTACCTCGACTGGGCCGCGAACGCGACGATCGACGTGCGACCGATGCTCACTCACACCTTCCCCCTCACGGGCTGGCGAGCCGCGTTCGAGACGATCGCCCGCCAGGAGAACACCGGGGCGATCAAGGTCGCCTTCGATCACCGATGACCGGCCGGGCGGACAAGACGATGCGAGCCGCGGTGATCGAGGGCCCCGCGCAACTGCACGTCCGGGAGGTTGCACGCGCCGTCCCCGGTCCGGACCAGGTTCTCGTGCACATCGAGTACTGCGGCGTGTGCGGTACGGATCTGCACAATGTGCTCGAGGGGTGGGCACCGCCAGGATCGGTCAGCGGCCACGAATGGTCCGGCCGAGTGGTCGAGATCGGACCGGGCGTGAGCGGTTGGGCAATCGGCGACCGCGTCGTCGGCGGTCCGCCGTGGTGCCGTCGCTGCACCTGGTGCCTGGCCGGCCGGCCCGCCCTGTGTGTCGCGGATCCGGTGCGTTGCGCAACGCCCGGCCACAGTGGGGCGTTCGCGGAGTTCCACGTCTCGTCGGCCCAGGCGCTTCACCGGGTGCCGGACGGGCTCGATGTGCGCACCGCCGCACTCGCCGAACCACTCGCCGTGGCGCTGCACGCAGTCACGACCGCGCAACGCCTGCCGACGGTCACACACGAGCGCACATTGGTCAGCGGTGCCGGACCGCTCGGTCTCCTCTTGGTCGCGGCCTTGCGCGCGAGCGGTGTCGCCGGCATCACCGTCGTCGAACCAGCCGCGGCGCGACGCACCCAAGCGCTGCTCGCGGGCGCGTCAGATGCCGTCGCGCCGAACGATCTTCCCGAGGTGCCGGCCCTGCCGACCCAATGCTGTCCGGACGGCTTCGACCTCGCCTTCGAGACCTCCGGGCGGTCGGCGGCCATCACCGCCGCGATCGGACTGCTTCGACCCGCCGGGCGAGCGATCCTGCTCGGCACGGGTGCGATGTCCACCCCGGTCGACCCGATCCGGGTCCTGTTCAACGAGCTGATCGTGTCGGGCGCCTACTGCTACGACGACGGCGGGATCGACGACGCGCTCGCGCTGCTCGCGTCGGGCAACCTGCCGGTCGCCTCCCTCGTCTCCTCCGACGACGTCTCCCTCGACCAGCTGCTCGACACGATGCTCGCACTGCGTTCCGGAGAACTGCCGACGAAAGTTCTGGTGCGGCCATGAGCGAACGAAAGCCACGGTTCAACCACGTCGCGATGACCGTTGCACCCGACCTTCTCGACGAAACCGGCCGCGCCGCGATTCTCGGCTTTTACGGCGAGGTCTTCGGGTGGGAGGAGATGCCCACCATGACCGAGGACCGCAAGCGGCTGGTGCTGATGGCGTATCGCTTCGGCCAGTTCGTGTTTCTCGAGGCCGACGATGACCCGATGCGCACCCACCCGATGGACCATTTCGGGATGGAAGTCGACACCCGCGAGCAGCTCGACGAAACCTACGAGCGCGCGGCCGCCTACTGTCGGCGCGACGACCGGGTCGTCCTGGAGGATCGGATGCTTGACGACTTCGGCGTGCTCGACCTTCACGCCTTCTACGTTCGGTACCTGCTCCCGATGAAGGTGGAAGTGCAGTACTTCGACTGGAAGCAGTCCGCGTAAGCGGCCACTTCTCCACACCATGCCGCCAACCACCCGCGAGCGCACCCTTCGGGCACAAGGGCGAGCCACCCGCTGCCGGTTGTTGCTGGCCGGCCGCAAGGTCTTCGCGTCGCACGGATTTCACGCCGCCCGCGTCGACGACATCGCCGCCGCGGCGAAGACCTCGCACGGCACGTTCTATCTGTACTTCGCCAACAAGGAGGACCTCTTCCGCGCGCTCGCGACCGAGGCGATGGACGAGATGGAGACGCTCGGCGACCGGCTCGGGCCGATCACCGCCGACGACGACGGGCGGGCGGCGCTACGGCGCTGGGTCAGCGACTTCGTCGACATCTACGCCACCCACGGCAAGGTCATCCTCGCCTGGGCAGACCGCGAGTTCGCGGACCGTGACCTTGGGCGCCGGGGAAACGAGTCACTGGCCACACTGTCGACCGCGATCGCGGACCGAATTGCCGAGGCGCGCGGCGGTGGCTCGACCGCAGCCGACGGGGTCGCCTGCCTGTCCATGCTCGAGCGGTTCAACTACTTCCAGCAGTCGCGCCAGATCCGCTTCGACCGTGCCACGGCGATCGACACCCTGACCCGCGCGATGTTCGACGGCTTCTTCCGGCCGACATGACCCTCATCCCGGATCAACTGCGGTGGGCGGCCGAGCAAATCCCCGACGAGGTCGGCTTCACCGCCGACGGTGCCGGAAGTCTCACGATGACCGAGTGGCATCGCCGATCGTCACGCGTTGCCCGCGGCCTGATCGAACGCGGGGTGCGGCCCGGCGACCGGGTGGCGATGGTGTTGCGCCCGCAGGACGCCCTCGACTTCGTGGTTGCCTACGCGGCGATCCACAAGGCGGGTGCGGTC
>DATJWM010000121.1:0-15516 GCA_035501255.1 Mycobacteriales bacterium
CGGGCGTGACCCCGATCCGCGCCCGGACATTTACGGCAAGGTGGGAACGTCAGGGGTGTCGATCGCCACCCTCGATGACATGAAGGTGCTCTATAACGGTTTCGACCTCAGCGCGCCCACGACGTCGGTGTCGATGACGATCAACGGGCCGGCTCCGACCATCCTGGCGATGTTTCTCAGCACCGCGATCGATCAGCGCCTCGACACGTTCCGGACCACCGAAGGGCGCGAACCTACCGTCGAGGAGACAGCCCGGATCCGGTCAGACGTTCTGTGCACCGTGCGCGGCACGGTGCAGGCCGACATCCTCAAAGAGGACCAGGGTCAGAACACCTGCATCTTCTCGACCGAGTTCAGCTTGCGATGCATGGGCGACATTCAGCAGTGGTTCACCGAGCATCACGTCGAGAACTTCTACTCGGTCAGCGTGTCCGGCTACCACATTGCCGAAGCCGGGGCGAACCCGATCACCCAACTTGCCTTCACACTTGCGAACGGGTTCACCTACGTCGAGTCCTACCTCGCCCGCGGAATGGCGATCGATGACTTCGCTCCGAACCTCTCCTTCTTCTTCTCCAACGGCCTCGACGCCGAGTACACCGTGCTGGGCCGGGTGGCCCGGCGGATCTGGGCGATTGCGATGCGCGAGCGTTACGGCGCGCGGGAGCGCTCACAGAAGTTGAAATACCACGTGCAGACCTCCGGCCGGTCGTTGCACGCGCAGGAGATGGACTTCAACGACATCCGCACAACGCTGCAGGCGCTGTGCGCGATGTATGACAACTGCAACAGCCTGCACACCAACGCCTACGACGAGGCCGTGACCACGCCGACCGAATCCTCCGTTCGCCGCGCGCTTGCGATCCAGATGATCATCGAGTCGGAGTGGGGGCTGTCGCTCAACGAAAACCCGTTGCAGGGTGCCTACATCGTCGACGAGCTCACTGACCTCGTCGAGGCCGCGGTCCTCGCGGAGTTCGACCGAATCGACGATCGCGGTGGCGTTCTCGGGGCGATGGAGACCGGGTACCAGCGTGGCCGCATCCAGGACGAGTCGATGCGCTACGAGCGGGCGAAGCACGACGGTTCGCTGCCGATCGTCGGAGTGAACACCTTCCTTCCCGCGCATCCGGGTGAGACGGAGGCCAGGCCGCTCGAGTTGGCGCGCGCCACCGAGGGGGAGAAGCAGTCGCAGCTCGCCCGCCTCCACGACTTCCATGACCGCCATGGCGCCGACGCCCCCGCCGCACTCGCGGAATTGCAGGAGGTTGCGACGTCGGGCGGAAATGTCTTCGAGGCGCTGATGCACGCCGTTCGTTACTGCTCGCTCGGCCAGATCACCGACGCGCTGTACGAGGTCGGCGGGCAGTATCGCCGGAACGTCTGAATCGCCGCCAGGGTCTGACCGGGGTCACCGCCGGGTGGTGTACTGGTCGCGAGGAGGTCGGGGTGAACGATAGCGCTGAGCCGGTTTCATACACGGGTGTCCCGCTAGGTGTTGCGATGTTGTCTTCGTCGGGTCAGCAGTTCGGGACGCTGGAGAAGGTGCTCCAGATCCCGGCTGAGGACCTGTTCGACGGAGTGATTGTCACCACCCCGCAGGGCAGCCGGTTCGTGGACCGTGATCAGATCGCCGAGATCACGACGGCCTACATCCGGTGCGATCTGGATGACGCTGCGATCGCCAACCTGCCAGCGCCGTCCGGAAGTGCGACCTACGCCGCGGACACCGGGTACGCGACCGGCGGTCCCCTCCGGCGGTGGATGCGCCGCCACTTCGGGCACGGTGGCTGGACCACGAAGAACTAGTGCGCCTCGATCCGATCGCCGAGGCGAAGCGTCAGTGGATCGCCCACGGGTGGGCCGACGCGGCCGACGGGATGGCGGCGGTCACCTCGCTCATGCGGGCGCAGCAGATTGTGCTGGCGCGGGTTGACGCGGTACTGCGCCCGCATCGGCTGACCTTCGCGCGTTACGAGTTGCTCATGTTGTTGCATTTCACTCGCCAGGGTGCATTGCCGATCACCAAGGCCAGCGCACGTCTGCAGGTGCATCCGTCGAGCGTCACGAACGCGGTTGACCGGCTCGAGCAGGCGGCGATGGTGCGCCGCCTGCCGCACCCCGAGGACGGCCGAGCCACGCTGATCGAAATCACCGACCGGGGCCGAAAGGTCGCGTTGGCCGCGACCCAAGATCTCAACGACGCCGTCTTCTCCAATCCCGGTCTGGCGCCGCGCAGGGTCAGCGCGCTGGTCGCCGCGATCACTGACCTGCGAGCTCGAGCGGGGGACTTCGAGCTGTGAGCGTCCCGCACCTCGAGACCGTGCTGGTCGACCTCGACGACGGCGTCGCCACCCTCACCCTGAACCGGCCGGAGCGGCGCAACGCCTTCACCGTCGAGATGCGCACGGACCTCGGTGCGGCGTACCGATACTGCGCGAACGACGCGAACGTGCGGGCGGTCGTCCTGACCGGCGCACGGCCGGCGTTCTGCGCAGGTGCCGACCTCGAGTCCGGCGAGCGGACCTTCGACTCGCCAGGGGCCGGCTTCAGCGCGGCCGGGCTCGAGGTCGCGGCGTGGGAGGTCCCGAAGCCGGTGATCGCCGCGATCAACGGGCACGCGATCGGCCTCGGGCTCACGATTGCCCTGCAGTGCGACCTGAGGTTGTTCGCGGCGGAGGCGACCTACGGGGTCGTGCAGGTGCGGCGGGGCGTGATCGGCGACGCCTACTCGCATTGGGTGCTTCCACGAGTGGTCGGCTTCGCCGCTGCCGCCGAAATTCTCCTCACCGGCGCCACCTTCGACGGGCGGCGTGCGGTCGAACTCGGAATCGGCAGCCGCGCCCTGGCGACCGAGGAGGTGCTGCCCGCGGCGCAGGCGATCGCCCGGGATATCGCGACGAACGTCGCTCCGCGGGCAGTTGCATTGAGCAAGCGGCTGCTCTGGGACTCTTTCGACCTCGATCGCGCTGCGGTTGGGTGGCGCGAGACTCAGGCGCACCTCGAGTTGATGGGCGGGGAGGACGCGCGCGAGGGCGTACGCGCCTTCATGGAGCGCCGGCCACCGACCTGGAGTGGCCGATGATGGCGGATGGCCGATGAATCAAACCGCGAGCGACGTGCTCGCCGGAGTCGACCTGCGCGGTCGCACCGCCGTGATCACCGGCGCGACGAGCGGCCTCGGCCTTGAGTCCGCGCGGGCGTTGGCTTCCGCCGGAGCGAGCGTCGTCCTGGCCGGACGCGGTGAGGAACGGCTCGCCCACGCCCTTGCCACTGTCCGAGCCGCCGCCCCGGACGCGACGCTCGCCGCAGTCGAGCTCGACCTGACCTCGATCGCCGGTGTGCGGGGTGCGGCGCGTCGCGTGCGCGAGGAGATCGACGCGATCGACATCCTGATGAACAACGCGGGAGTGATGTTCACCCCGTTCGAGCACACTGCCGACGGCTTCGAGTTGCAGTTCGGCGTGAATCACCTCGGTCACTTCGAGTGGACGCGCAGGTTGCTGCCCATGATCGCGGGAAGGTCCGGGGGGCGGGTCGTGAACGTGAGCTCGGGTGGCCACGCCATTGCCGACATCGATCTGGCCGATCCCAACTGGGAGCGGCGCCCCTACGACAAGTTCGCCGCGTACGGTGCGTCGAAGACCGCGAACATCCTGTTCACGGTCGCGCTCGACGCGCGCCTCGCGGCGGGCGGGGTCCGGGCGAACGCGGTGCACCCGGGCATGGTGGCCACCTCGCTGGCCCGTTACATGGAGCCGGGCGACGTCGAACGGCTGATGAAGGGCAGGTCGTCGGCCGCCGGTGCGTCCGGGGGTGCGGCGCCGACGCGGCTCCCGGTACTGACCCCGCCAGAGGGGGCGGCGACCCAGGTTTGGGCAGCGGTCGCCGATGAGCTGAGCGACGTCGGGGGCGCCTACCTCGCCGACTGCGCGGTGAGTCCGGACGTCAAGCCGTACGCCGTCGATCCGGAGCGCGGTGAAGCGCTGTGGAGGCGGTCCGAAGAACTGTGCGCCGCCCTGCCCTGACGGTCAGTTCTCACTGGGTGGCGATTGCGACGGCGGCCTCGCCGGCGGGGTCGAGTTCCTGCTCGCCGTCGACCTCGATGACGACCTCGACGATCGTGCCGGTGAACGCGAACGGTGCGTCGTAATCGTCGCAGACCGGTGCCGGCGCGCTCCGGCCGATGGTGAGTCCGGCGCCGGTCAGCGAGAACCGCAGGGCGGTGAAGCGAGGGATGTCCGCACTGGCGACTGCCGCGCCGTCGACCAGCAGCGTGCCGCTGCCCGCGTTGTCGGCGGTCCGGTCGAACCGGAACGTCACCTCGTGCCGCCCCGGTGCCAGCGTCACCGGGGCGGCCACCCGGTGTTCCTCGAGCGCCACATAGTTGTGGACGTAATGGACCGATCCGTCGCGGACGAACAGTGTCCAGCCGCCGAGGACGCTGCCTTGCGAGGCGAGCACGCCGTTCGACTCCTCCGAATCCACCTCGATGACGGCCGTCACCCGGTGCGATCGGTTGTACAGCCGCGCCGCAACGTTTTCGGGCACCATTCCTCCGCCCGGCCGGTAGACATAGCGCGCTCGTGGGGCAATGCCGGTCGGACGGTCCAGCACGATGTCCGACAGTGGCCGATCGTCGAGCGGGAGCACCTGGAAACGCTCGGCCTCGGCCCACCACAGGTCGATCAACTCGCGCAGCCGCGCCGGATGGGACGCGGCGAGGTCATGGCACTCCGACGGGTCGGCGCGTAGGTCGTAGAGCTCCCACGCTTCCCGGTCGAACGCCTCCGCTCCGGCGTACATCTCGTGGTAGGTCACGGCCTTCCACCCTTGGTGGTAGATCGCGCGGGAGCCGAACATCTCGTAGTACTGGGTGTCGTGGACGTCGGCCGCGTCCGGGCTGCGGATCGAGCCGAGAATGCTGGACCCGTCGATCTGTCGTTGCGGGGTGCCGCCGAGCTCGGCGGGTGCCGGCAGGCCCAAGAGGTCGAGCACCGTCGGCAGGATGTCGATCGCGTGCACGTACTGCGGACGGATCGCGCCCGGGTCGCTGATTCCGTTCGGCCAGTGGATGATCAACGGGTCGGCGACGCCGCCCTCGTGGACCTCTCGCTTCCAGCGTCGGAACGGCGTGTTGCCGGCCACCGTCCAGCCCCATGGGTAGTTGTTGTGCATCCGAGGCCCGCCGATTTGATCGAGCCGGGCGAGCGCCTCGGTCTTGGTCGTGTGAACGACGTTCCAGAGCCGGACGTCGTTCACCGATCCGGTCGGGCCGCCTTCGGAGCTCGCCCCGTTGTCGGAGAGGACCACCAGCACGGTGTTGTCGAGATCGCCGGTCGCGCGCAGGAAATCGATCAGCCGGCCGAGCTGATGGTCGGTGTGGCTCAGGTACCCGGCGAAGGCCTCCATGTAGCGCGCATACAGCGACCGCTCCTCGGTGGAGAGCTCGTCCCATGCAGGCACCCACGGCGGACGCGGCGAGAGCTCGGTGTGCGCAGGGATTATGCCGGCCTGGAGCTGGCGCGCGAAGGTGCGCTCGCGCCAGTCGTCCCATCCACCGTCGAAGGCGCCCCGGTAACGGTCGATCCACTCCCGCGGTGCTTGGTGGGGCGAATGGCAGGCGCCGGTCGCGAGGTAGAGGAAGAACGGCTTGTCGACGTCGACGTTGCGCAGGTCGGTGACGAACTCGATCGCGTGGTCCACGAGGTCTTCGGTGAGGTGGTAGCCGTCGGCCATTGTCGTGGGCTGCTCGACGAAGTGGTTGTCGTGAACGAGCGCGGGTGCGTACTGATGCGTTTCCCCGCCCATGAAGCCGTAGAACCGCTCGAACCCCCGGCCGAGTGGCCAGTCCCGCCGCGACGCCGCGAGGTGGCAGTCGTCGTCGGGGGTGAGGTGCCACTTGCCGACGGCGTACGCCGCGAACCCGTGCGGTACCAACATCTCCGGCAGGGTGCCGTTGGTGCGCGGGATGGTGGCGTTGTAGCCCGGGAAGCCGGTAGCGAGCTCGATGATCCGGCCCATGCCGTTCACGTGGTGGTTGCGACCGGTGAGCAGGCAGGCGCGGGTCGGCGAACACAGCGACGTGGTGTGGAAGTTGCGGTAGCGCAGCCCGGCCGCGGCGATCCAGTCGAGGACCGGCGTGTCGAGGTCGGAGCCGAAGCAGCCGAGCTGGGCGAATCCGACGTCGTCGAGCACGACCAGAACCACGTTCGGGGTCCCGGCGGGGGGTCGAGGGCGGTCCGGCCACCAGGGCGTGGAGGCGTCGTAGAAGCGTCCGATGGTGCCGCCGAAGTCACTCACAGTCCGGGAGACTAACGGCGAAGCGCGTCAGACCCCGGCGGCGGCGTTCGCGGCCTCGAGGATGCTGGTCGCTTCGATGTACTCGTTGACCCAACGGTCGATGACGGCCGCGGTCTTCTCGACCTTCTCGAACTGGCCGACCACCTGACCGACCGGGTTGAAGGCGACGTCGACCGTCTGGTCCGGATAGCGGTGCGTCGCCGCCACCGCGATCCCCGAGACCATGTACTGGAGCGGCATGCCCAACGGTTCGGGGTTGCCGGGTGTCTCCCAGGCCTGGGTCCAGTCGTTCTTGAGCATCCGGCAGGGTTTGCCCGTGAAGCTCCGGCTACGCGTCGTGTCCCGGCTCGTCGCCTGGATGTAGGCGGCCTGCTGCACAGAGGTGTTCTCGGACTCCTCGACCATCAGCCATTGCGACCCGGACCAGGCGCCCTGGCAGCCGAGCGCCAGCGCGGCGGCGATCTGCGCACCGCTGCCGATACCGCCGGCTGCGAGCACGGGGCGCGGTGCAACCGCTTTGACGACCTGCGGCCAGAGCACGATCGAGCCGACCTCGCCGCAATGTCCGCCACCCTCGCCGCCCTGGGCGATGATGATGTCGACGTCGGCGGCAGCGTGCTTCATCGCCTGATACGGCGAGCCGCACAGCGCGGCGACTTTGCGACCCTCCGCGTGGATGCGATCGATGATCTCAGCCGGGGGAGTGCCGAGCGCGTTCGCGATCAAGGTCATCTTCGGGTGCTTGAGTGCGACCTCGACTTGCGGCGTCGCGGTCGCCTCGGTCCAACCGAGAAGTCGCAGCGTGTTGTCGTCGCCGTCCTCGCCGACCGGCACCCCGTGGTCGGTCATGATCTTGCGGGCGAACTCGAGGTGAGCCTGGGGGACCATCGACTGGAGCATCTTGGTGAGGTCCTCGGTGGACACGTCGGCGTCCATGCCCTCGTACTTGTTGGGGATGACGATGTCGACGCCGTAGGTGTGGTCGCCGATGTGATCGTCGATCCAGTTCAGCTCGATCTCGAGCTGCTCAGGGCTGAACCCGACGGCTCCGAGGACGCCGAAGCCGCCCGCCTTGCTCACCGCCACGACGACGTCGCGGCAGTGGGTGAAGGCAAAGATCGGAAACTCGATGCCGAGGTCGTCGCAGATCGCGGTGTGCATGGCGCTCTCCCCTAGTTCCGTGTTACTGCCTAACGTTACTCCGAGCGTCCTCGGGCGCCGCGAATAGGCTTCACCTGTGAGCAGCACGTGACGAACCGGACGGCAGCGACGCTCGTGCTCGTGCACGGCGGAACCGTGACCTCGACGATGTGGGATTCGTTGTTCCCGTACCTGACCGTGCCGGTCGTCGCGGTTGACCTTCCCGGGCGCCGCTACCGCCCCGCTGATCTCGCGACCGTCACCCGGGCCGACTGGGCCCAGGCGGTCGTCGAGGAGATCGACCGGCGAGACCTTCGCGACGTCGTGCTCGTCGGACACTCCTCGGGCGGGTACGTGATTCCCGAGGTGGCGGCGCTTCGTCCGGACCGGGTGCGCGAGCTGGTTTTCGTGGCCGCGACCGTACCGTGCGACGGCGCAGCGCCGGTCGAGTTCATCAAGCCGAGGCTGCGTGACCTCGCGGTCGAGCACGCGGAGCTCATCCGCGAGCAGGCCCGCGGCAAGACGCTCGGCGGGCTGCGTCCGGGCGAGCCCGCGATCGAAACCGACCTCGACGTGGTCGAGAACGACCCTCGGATGGGGCTCGAGGCCCCCGGACCGCTGCACGAGGTCTACGACGGGTGGAGCGGTGTCCCCGACGTGATCCCGAGGACCTACGTGCGCTGCTTGCAGGATCGGGTTGTCACCCCGGAGCTGGTCGCACGGATGCTGCCGAATGTGCGTCCGACCCGGCTGGTGGACATCGACGCGGGTCACGCAGTGGCGGATGAGGCTCCGGCCGAGCTCGCCGCGCTACTGGAAGACATCGCCACGTCCCTAGGAGCGAGATGAGCACTCCCAGCCCGCGCCGGCGAAGCCGGTTCATCGATGCGACCATCGACGACTACTCCGCCGCGCATTCGACCGGACCCGACGCCCACCAGGTGGCCTTGCAACGCACCACGGCCGAGCGCACCGGAGCGGCGGCCGGCATGCAGATCGGCGATGATCAGGCGGTCTTGATCGAGATGATCGTTCGGGCGATGGGTGCCCGGCGAGCGGTCGAGATCGGGACGTTCACCGGCTACTCCGCCCTGGCGATCGCGCGCGGACTCGGACCCGAGGGCCACCTTCTGTGCTGCGACGTCAGCGAACAGTGGACTGCCATCGCCCGCGAGGCGTGGGCCGACGCCGGGGTCGCCGACCGGATCGAGCTGCGGATCGGACCCGGCTTGGACACCTTGCGCTCGTTGGCCGACGGCGAGCGATTCGACTTTGCCTTCATCGACGCGGACAAGACCGGGTACGCCGGTTACTACGACGAAGTGCTCGCGCGGCTGCGGGTCGGTGGTCTGATCGTGCTCGACAACATGCTTCAGAACGGCCGCGTCGTCGAGGAGGCGGCCGACGCAGATGACGTCGTCGCCATCCGGGCTTTGAACGAGGCCATCGTCCGTGACCCCCGGGTCCGGGTGGTGTTGCTGCCGATCGGCGACGGAGTCAGCGTCGTACAGAAGGTCTGAGACGGCGCATTAGTCGGTCGGCAGCTGGATCGAGACACTGCCCTTGGCCTGGGCGACACCGTCCTGGTTCTCCACGACCACGTCGACGTCGGCGACATGCACGCGGCGGCGCTCCTCTCGCACCCCGGTGACCACACCGGACAGGAAGCTCGCGTCGCCGGTCAGTGCCGGGCTGCGGTACTTCATGTCGGCGTGGGTGATCGTGGCCCATTCGCCTCCCCAGGCGGCGACGAAGTCGAGGATCCAGGCACCCATGGACGCGCCGTAGCCGTAGCCGCGGGGCATTCCGATCTTCTTCGCCCACTGCGGTTGCAGGTGACCTCTGGACGGACCGTAGTAGGCGCCGTCGGTTCGCTCCGGGTCGGTGCGTTCGAGGGTGCGGTCGCCCTCGTGGCCGGCGAAGTCCTTGGTGTAGCCGAGTTCCTCGCCGCGAACGGACGTCGGGCCTTTCGCCATCGCTCCCCAGGTGGTCATCGGGTACGCCCGCCACTCGGTGGTGAAACTCGCCAGGCTGTGCGGCCCGAGCACGTTCGATGCGAGAACGTCACCGGCCGTCACGGACTCCAGCATCCGCTTGTCGTGACCAAGGTCCTGGATCTGGGCGATGAAGCCCGCCTTGATCTCCTCGAGCCGGGCCAGATCGGCCTCGGTCCACTCCGGTTCCCCGGCGGTTTCGTCGTAGAGCTTTTTGTCCTTGGCCTGCCGGACCTGGTAACGGATCGCGGTGGAGCGCTGAAGTGCGATCCGCTCGCCGCGCTGGTTGATGTAGGTGGTGTCTCCCCGCTGGAAGCAGGTCGGACCGGCGAACGAGGTGTTCGACACCTTGTAGTCGAACGGCACCCGGTGGCACAACACCTTGTCGCCGGGCTCGATCCGAGCCTCGAAGAACCACCACTCGTCCCCGCCGAAGACCAGGTGGGAGTGCGGGATCCGCCCGACTTGGGCGGGCGAGCATCCGTGGCTCGTGTCGGTCGCGACCGTGAACGACTGGGGGGCGACGAGGCGGCCGAAGCGGCTCTCCGCTGCCCAGCCGAGGTCGTAGTGCAGCGGGTTGGGGTAGTGCATCGCCTGGACCCAGCGCCGGATGTCGTTGGTCGCGACGGGCTCGCGCAACTCGCCCGGCATGATCGGAACACCCATGTGCCGATCGAGGTCGG
Source organism: Mycobacteriales bacterium (assembly GCA_035501255.1). GTDB lineage: Bacteria > Actinomycetota > Actinomycetes > JAFAQI01 > JAFAQI01 > JAFAZI01. The sequence goes on from DATJWM010000121.1 coordinate 10,121, forward strand.
AGACGTCGAGATCGAGTTCGGGCTCGGGCATCACGCGACGTTACCGCAGGGCCGCTGTTTGGACCTTGCCCATGGCATTGCGGGGCAGGGACTCGACGATCCGCACCTCCCGGGGCCGTTTGTGAAACGAAAGATCGTGGGCGACGTGTTCGATCAAGGTGGGTCCGTCGGCGTCCGGACCGACGACGTAGGCGACGATCCGCTGGCCGAGGTCCGGATCCGCCACCCCTACGACGGCCGCTTCGGTGACGCTGCGGTGCCGCAGCAGGCTCGCTTCGATCTCGCCTGCGCCGATGCGGTATCCGCCGCTGGAGATCAGGTCGTCGCGCGCGCGGCCGATGATCCGGTACTCGCCGTCCGCTGTGGCCACCGCGGCGTCACCGGTAGGAAACCATCCGTCCTCGGTGAACGACTTCCGAGAAGCGCCGGCGTCACCGACGTAGGCGTCGAAGACGGTCGGGCCGGCAACCTCGAGCTCACCGATCGTCACCCCGTCGCCCGGGGTCGGGGCGCCGGCATCGTCGACCAGCCGGGCGCCGACGCCGGCGATCGGACCGCCGACCCACCCCGGCCGCCGGGTGCCGTCCGCGCGCATCGCGAGGGTAATGAGGGTCTCGGTCATGCCGTATCGCTCGAGGGGTCCGTGACCGCACAGCGACCGCAGCGCGGCATGGACCGGTTCGGGCAGCCCCGCGCTACCGGACACCAGCAAGCGGGCACCACGAAGCGCTCGGGCAGCCGACGGCGCGGCCGCGATCCTGCTCCAGATCGTCGGGACACCGAAATACAGGGTGCCGCCCGCCGCGGCGTAGGCCGCGGGCGTCGGTCGCCCGGTGTGCACGAGCGGGCTACCGATCCGCAGCGGTCCGAGAACCCCCAACACCAGACCGTGCACGTGGAACAGCGGTAGCCCGTGCACGAGGGTGTCGTCGGGAGTCCACGCCCACGCGTCCGCCAACCCGTCGAGGCAGGCGCGAATGGCACGCCGCGAGATCGGTACCCCTTTGGGGGGGCCGGTCGTTCCCGAGGTGTAGAGGATCAGCGCGGTCCCGTCGGCGGGTTCGTCCCATCGCGACGGCGAGCGATCCCCGACCGGTACGGCGTCCAGCGTGACCCCGTCCGGCGGTGCACCGATCCAGACCTGCGCGGCGGAGTCGGTGAGGATGTGATCACGCTCGCAGGGCCCGGAATCCGGCGGTACCGGGACGGCCGGAACACCGGCGAGCAGGCAGCCGACGACGGCGGCCACCGTGTCGACGGTCGATCGGGCTTCCAGCGCGGCGCTCGTAGCACCCTGGACCCGATCGGCGACCGCGGCAGCGGTCGCGAACAGCTCAGAGCGGGTGAGCGCGGTGTCCTCGACGGTGATGACCACGCGGTCGTCCGGTCGCGCCCCGGGGCCTTCCAGGATGCTCACTACGGGGTGATCGGGTTGCTCCGCGCGAAGGTGTGGCTCATCAACTGCCAGCAGTTGCAGCTGGTGTGGAACTCGTCGAGGCGGTAGTACTGGCCACCCCACGTCACGTTCGTTCCGAAGGTGTAGTCGTTCGGGCCCTGCGGGTAGGAGTAGTCGATCGACTTGGCGGCCTTCAGACCTTGCGGGAGGAGCGACTGGCTCAGGGTCGGTTCGTGGTCGACGGCGGCCGTCAGCTCCCAGAACAAGTTGCACGCCGGACCGCCGCCACCCGAGGTTCCGTCGTACACCGGCTTCAACCCGACGGTGGCGAGGATCTTGTTGCACTTGGTGGTACCTGCGCTCGGGACGTAGCCCGGGGTCTTGGCCTCGGCGTCACGGTTCTGCGACACCGCGATCGCGTTCGCCAGGTTGGCGGGGTTCGGTGGGCTCGTGCCGTAGGAGGAGAAAACGATCTGGTCGTCGGGCAGACCGTACTTGGGGTTGAAGTGTTGGGCTTGGGCGAGATCGGTGAAGGTCGGGAAGTCGCCGCGGAAACCGACCGTGGTCACGTTCGTGACATGCGCCGCTTTGAACTTCAGGATCGCCTGTTCAAGCGTGACCGAGCTGGTGAACGCCGACGGGCACCCGACGTCGTAGGTGACGATCGAGGACGCCGGCACCTGGTACTGGGTCAGGAGGTTGCGCACTTCGGTGTAGTGCTGCGGGTTGCAGTCCTGATAGACGATGCCGAGCTTCTGACCGGCTTTCGCCGGGTTGAAGAATCCTTCGGTGTTCAGGGCGGTGATCGTCGTCTGGTAGAGGTTGTCGGCGTTGTTCCACTCGAACAGGTAGGGGTAGAACTTCTGCATCTGCGCTTGCGGGAGGATGTAGCCGCCGAGGTAGGGCAACTTGTGCTGCGGGAAGCAGTCGACGATCGGGAACGCTGCGTACGCGCCACCGTCGAGGACCGCGAACGGCTTGTCCTGCACGATCTGCAGACAGGTTTGCTGCAACGAGGGCTGGTCGGCCGGGTTGGCCTCGATGTAGTCGGGAACGACCTGGTGGCAGGCGATGCCGCCGGCTGCATTGGTGGCCTTGACCAGGGCCTCGTAGCCGGCCTTCTGCTGCGAGAGTGGCGCAATCCCGAGCGAAGAGTTGTTGGCAATCCCGGTGACGTTGACCATCACGAGGGCGATCTTGATCGTCTTTGCCGTGACGCCGTTGACCGGGCCGTCCGCCTTCGGGCAGGTCGTGCCGGACGTGCCGGTGGTCTGAGTCGCTGCGCTCGCGGTCGAGGAGCTCGACGAGCTCGACGGTACGAGTGCCCACGCGATCAGGGCGAGGATCACGACGGCACCCGCGACCGCGCTCACCCGCTCCCCGGTCTTGGATCGGTGCCACCACTGGCCGAACTCGTAGAACGGGATCATGGCGTGCTCCTCGTGTTGGCGGCGGCGAACGTCGATCGCAGCCACGCACCGATCTGTTCGTGGGCGGCTTCGGCGGCCGGGAAGCCGTGGTTGACAAAGCCGTGCGGCTGGCCGGGGTAGCAGATCTCCTCGACCGCCACCCCCTCGGCGCGCAACCGCTGCGCGTACGCGCGACCTTCGTCGCGGAGCAGGTCGCAGCCGCCAAGGATGACGATGGCCGGCGGGAGACCCTCGAGTGACTTCGCGTACAGCGGTGCGGCGTACGGGTCGTCGTCAAGGTTGCGCCCGCCGGTGTAGGCGCCCCAGAAGGTCTCCATGGCCTTGTCGTTCAAGATCAGCCCGTTGAACTCTTCGTGCGAGGGGAACCGCACCGACCCGGACGTCCCGGGATAGATCAGGACCTGGCCGGCGAGCTCGACGTCTCCGGAGTCCCGGAGGCGGAGCGCGAGTGCAGCGGATAGGTTGCCGCCGGCGCTCTCGCCGGCGATGGCGACCTGGCCCGTGGTCACCCCGAACCGGGTGCAGTGCTCGACCGCCCACCGGGTGACGGTCTCGCAGTCGTCCAGCCCGGCGGGGTAGGGGTCCTCCGGGGCGAGCCGGTAGCCGACCGACACGACGGCAGCGCCCGAGGCGTGCGCGATCTCGCGGGCGACGTTGTCCATCAGCCCGATGCTTCCGATGCAGAAGCCGCCGCCGTGGAAGTAGACGACAACTCCGGTCGGCTCCCGGTCGTGGGTGTAGATCCGCACGGGGATGCCTTCGACCATCTCGTCGCTGACGTGTGCGATCGCGATCTCGCGGGTGGGCGGGAAACCCTCCGGTCCACGTGCGAGCGGGAGGATCTCCGGATCGAGGGTGTCGAACACGGCGGCGCGCAGCGGGTTGTCCGCCATCCAGGTCGCCACCCAAGGGTCGAGCGTGCCCTCGGTCGAGGAGTTGGCCGGCAATGAACTCACCTCGCTGGGAGCGGCACCCGGGCGCGCCTGTGATCTCGCTCACCCGATCGGACTTCGCATCCTAATCCGCCGCATCTGATCTGTTGCTGAAAGCACGAGATCAGGCGGATTGTGACGAAACTGCGACCATTCAGCGCGGGTCGACCGCGCCGAACTGGTAGGTCGCCGCAGTGATCGGACGGTCAGCCGCGCCCTCGTCGTGGATGGCAAGGCGAACCGCGACGGTTCCTGCCGTTCCCGCGACGGCCTCGCCGGCTGCGCGGAACGGGCCGACCTTCCCCCGCGCCAGGAACATGACGTGGGAGGAGATCCCCTGCCAGCGGTCGTGGCCGCCGAGCCGGGCCGCCAGGTCGAGTGCGGCGGCTTCCAGCAGGACGAACTGCGGTCCAATGTGCAGTGCGGCGTCCGGGGAGGCGAGGTCCTCCTCGAGCGGCCCGAGCGCCCAGTGTCCGTCCGCACGCCTGCGTGCCCCGAACACCACCGACAGCGGCGGCAGGTCCGGCGAGTCGACGACGACGATCGGCTCGACCTCCATCCGCTCCAGTCCGGACGGGGGTGTCCCGAGGCTGACTCCCTGACCTTCGGTCAGCGCGAGGACGCGCTGCGGACGGTCGGCGTCGACGATGCGGGACCGGCTGTAGGACATCTGCCGGCCGCGCTTGAGGACCTCCGAGACGACCTCGATCCGCGCCACGTCAGCACCCGGGTCGAGGATCTGGCAGGAGTGGACCACCGGGTTGGGCACCGCTTCCAGGTCGCTCATCCCGCCGCCTTCGGGCGAGGAGATGCCGAGGACCGCGAACAGGATGCCGCCCACCGCGTTGCGCGAGTCATGCCGGAGGGTGACGGTGTTGTCCACCGGCCCCACGTCCATCTGGGCATAACGTCGCCCGAGATAGCGGTAACTCAGCAGCCCGCCCCAGCGTCGCCTCAGCTCTTCGGCGTACGCCTCGGACTCGCCGGAGAACTCGCGAATGTCACGCACGCCTTGTGCTCCTCACCATTCGTCGGGTGCCGGTCACGGTGTCAGGAGGATTTTGCCGCCCGCCGTGGACGCGGCGAGCTCGTTGAACGCCTCGTTGAGTGTGCCGAGATCGTGCTGCGCGGACAGGAGCGTAGCCGGGTCGATCTGTCCGCCGGCAATCGCCTCGATCACGCTTCGAAAGTCATCCGGGGTGTAGTAGACGGCGAAGTGGATGGAGACCTCTTTCATCAGGGCGGCCATCGAGGTCAATTCATCCGGTTCGATGCAGACGCCGGCGACGACGATCTGCGAGCGGGGTCGGACCAAGGCGAGGCACCGGTCCAGCAGCCCGGGTGCGCCGACGCATTCGATCACCAGGTCGTAGCTGCTCGGCTCGACGTCCTCGAGCGAGGACACCGCGTCGGAGGCACCGCTCGCGACCGCCCGTGCCCGCCGACCCTCGATCGGGTCGACCGCCGTGATCCGGTGTGCGCCGAGAAGGCGAGCCCAGACCATGCTGGTCAGACCGACGCTGCCGGCCCCGATGACGAGGACGTCGGCGCCGGCCACGTTGGTCGCAGCCCGCAGGCAGTGCAGTCCGACCACGAATGGCTCGACGAGGGCGCTGTGTACGGGGTCTACCTGCTCGG
>DATJWM010000122.1:0-8535 GCA_035501255.1 Mycobacteriales bacterium
CGCCCTCGCTCGGCCTGGCACACCTCTTGCACCACGAGGTAACCCCGGCGCACCTGACCGGCGTGACGGTCTCGATGCGCGTGATGTCTGCCGGGGACGGCTACAAGTACCTGCTCCAGTCGGTCGCCGCTGGCGACGGGCACCGGCCGCTGACCACGCCCCTGATCCGTTACTACGCGGAGAAGGGAACGCCGCCCGGCTACTGGCTCGGTGCCGGCGTCCACGGCCTCGGCACCGACAGCCAACGGATCGAGCCGGGCGGGGCCGTGACCGAGGATCATCTACGCCGCCTGCTCGGGCAGGGCCGTGATCCGCTCACCGACGATCCGCTTGGCCTGCCGTACTTCTGTCACAAGACCGTCGCCGAACGGATCAGCGAACGAGTCGAGCACCTGGCCCCGGACCTGAGCCCCGACGAACACGCAACGGCCGTGGAGCTGATCGAAGGCGAGGAGCGCGAGCGCGGGACCCGCCGGACCGTGGCGGGGTATGACTTCACGTTCTCGGTCCCCAAGAGCGTCAGCGCCCTATGGGCAGTTGCAGATGCAGCGACGCAGGCTGCGATCGTGGAGGCGCATCACCACGCGGTTGCGGATGTGGTTGCGCTGATGGAGCGCGACGTTGCAGCCACCAGGGTCGGGCACGCCGGAGTTGCACAGGTCGCAACTCTCGGGCTGATCGCAACCGCCTATGATCACTACGACTCCCGCGCCGCCGACCCGCAGTTGCACACGCACGTCGTGATCGCCAACAAGGTGCAAGGTGAGGACGGCAAATGGCGCTCCTTGGATGGCCGGCCGATGCACCAGGCCGTCGTCGCTATCTCCGAGCATTACAACGCCGTGCTGGCCGACCGCATGACTCGCACGCTCGGCATCGGCTGGGAGCAGCGCGAGCGGGGGCGGGATCGGAACCCGGCGTGGGAGATCGTCGGCGTGCCCGACGAGCTGATCGCGGAGTTCTCGTCACGGAGCGCGTCGATCGACGCGGAGACCGACCGGCTCATCGACACCTACGTGACCGAACACGGCCACCGGCCCGACACGCAGACGATCTTGCGATTGCGGCAGCAAGCCACCTTGTCTACGCGGCCGGACAAGACGCACTACTCGCTGGCGGAGCTGACCGGCCAATGGCGCCACCGTGCTGACCGTGTGCTCGGACAAGACCCGGCGAGCTGGGTGCAGCACGTTCTCGCCAGCGGCAGCGATCCCGTCCTGCGGGCCGAGGACGTGAGCCGGGACGAGCTCGTGGCGCTCGCTCAGGCCGTGGTCGAGCGGGTGCAGGAGAAGCGCTCGACGTGGGGCCGGTGGAATCTGTCGGCGGAGGCGTCGCGGCAGACGATGGGCCTGCGGTTCGCGACGGTCAGTGATCGGGAGGCGGTGATCGGGCTCATCACCGACGCCGCCGAGGATGCGTCGCTGCGGCTCACGCCGCCGGAGCTGACCGCCGCCCCGGTCATGTTCCAGCGCCCGGATGGGTCGAGTGTGTTCCGGCCACGCCACGCGATCCTCTACACGTCCACCGCGCTGCTCGCCGCCGAGGACCGGCTACTCGACCTCTCCCGCGCCACCACCGGACCGGCGCTCGACCAGGCCGGTGCCGCCCAGATCACGAGGTCCCCGGATGAGCAAGGCAGAGTGCTGTCGTCCGATCAGCAGCGCGTGGTCGAGCGCATCGCAGCCTCGGGCCGGACGGTGGACGTGCTGGTCGGGCCCGCCGGTGCGGGCAAGACGCTCGCCCTCGGCGGTCTGCGGCGCGCCTGGGAGGCCGACTACGGGCCGGGCAGCGTGATCGGCCTGGCGCCGTCAGCGGCGGCGGCCGAAGTCCTGGCCGCCGACCTCGGGATCGCGACGGAGAACACCGCCAAGTGGGCCTATGAGCACGCCCACGGCCGCTGGGACCTACGGGCAGGGCAGCTCGTCGTCGTGGATGAGGCGTCCCTGGCCGGGACGATGCTTCTCGACCAGCTCACCACCCACGCCGCCACCGTGGGGGCCAAGGTGCTGTTGGCCGGTGATCCCGCGCAGCTCGCGGCCGTGGACGCGGGTGGCGCCTTCGGTCTACTCGTCCGCGACCGCAACAACACCGATCAGGACGGGGCGCCGGAGCTGGCCGACATCCGCCGCTTCACCAACGAGTGGGAGAAGGCCGCTTCCCTCCGGCTGCGGCGGGGTTATACGGACGTGATCGACCTCTACGACGAACAGGGCCGGATCGTCGGCGGCGACCACGACGACATGCTCGACACCGCCTACCGAGCCTGGCAGACCGATGTGGCGGCGGGGCGGTCGAGCATTCTGATCGCGGAGACCAGCGACACCGTGATCGCGCTGAACCAGCGCGCCCGTGCTGACCGGGTGCTCGCCGGTCAGGTCGCCGTCGAAGGCGTCGGCCTGCATGACGGGACCGTGGCCGGACCGGGCGACACGATCGTCACCCGCGAGAACGACCGCCGCCTGTCCACCGGCAAAGGGTGGGTGAAGAACGGCGATGCCTGGACCGTCATCGAGAGTCACGAGGACGGGAGCCTCACCGTACAGCGGCCCGGCGCCCGCGGGCGACGCGGCCGGGTCACGCTGCCCGCCGACTATGTGGCCGAGCACGTCGAGTTGGGTTACGCGATCACCGCTCATCGTGCACAGGGCGCGACTGTGGACACCGCCCATCTGGTCGTCCACTCGTCCTCCATGACGAGGGAGGCGTTCTACGTCGCCATGACCCGCGGCCGTCTATCGAACATCGCGTATGTCGCGACCGACGAGGCCCATCTAGAGGAACACCAGCACACCCCCGGCTACGAGGATGAGGTCACGGCCCGCACGATTCTCTACGGCGTGCTTCAGCACGAGGGCGCGGAGAAGTCCGCGCACGAGACGATCGAGGCCGAGCAGGAGAAATGGTCGAGCATCACCCAGCTCGCGGCCGAGTACGAGACGATCGCCCAAACCGCCCAACGCGACCGCTTCGCCGCCGCCGTCGCCAGCAGCGGCCTTGCCGATGAGGAGGCTGGGGCGGTCGTGGGTGGGGAGCCGTTCGGGTCGCTGATCGCGCAGCTCCGCCGCACCGAAGCGGACGGGCACCACCCCGAACAGCTCTTGTCACGCGCGGTCCGCGCCGGTGGACTCGATGACGCCAACGACCCGGCCGCGGTGCTCGCGGCTCGCCTCGCCAAGCTGACCGCCGCCCGCTCCGGCGGCACCCGACCGCGCCGCCGCCCCCGCTACGTGGCTGGGTTGATCCCCGAGGCCAGCGGGGCGATGCCCGCCGACATGCACCGCACCCTCAATGAGCTACAACACCTGATCGAACAGCGCGCCGCCGTGCTCGCCGGTCAAGCCGTCCAACAGGGGCAGGCGTGGGTGCGGCGGCTCGGGCCACCACCCACCAACCCCGCCCGGCGAGCGGTTTGGCAGCAGCAGGTTCGCACGATCGCCGCCTACCGCGACCGTTACAGCATCACCGGCAGCGACCCGCTCGGACTCACGCCCAGCGCCCAAGGACAGCGGCTCGACTACCAGCGCGCCGACGCTGCCGCCCGTCGAGCGCACGCGACCACTGGCGACGAAGCCCGGCGGCGGCACGGAGCGGAGCAGCAGATCGACTCGGGGCGTGACCTCAGCCGATGACCAAGAGATGCGCAGGTCAGTGGGCAGAGGGCGGAAGCTGGCGTCGCCGATACTCGGTCGGCGAAATCCCGTAGGCGGCGTGAAAACACCGGCTGGCGTAGAAAGCATCAGTCCAACCGACCGACCGGGCAGCGTCGGCAACCGACAGGTCCGTCGAGACCAACAGCCTGACCATCCGCTCGACCCGCATGTGGCGCAAATACGCCATCGGACTCACGCCGACCGTGGCGCCGAAGGCGCGCACGAGCTGAGAGCGGGACAGGTAGACCTCCTCCGCAAGTGCATCGAGGGTCCACGGCTCGGCCAGACGGGAGCGCAGCACGCCAACCGCCGTGACGACGTGGCCTCGGACGACGCCGTGCTTGGCAGTCAGGGGGGCCGGCCAAGTTTCATCCAGGGTGTCAGCTGCCCCCATCGGTGGGTTGCTTGCGTCTGCCATCCGTGGAATCGCGGCATTGATCTTTGGTGGTCTGTATCGGTTGTTCTTCATCACTCACGCTGCGCCGGTGAACGTGGAGTTCACTTTCGGATGATGGTGTCGTGAAGTAGTTCGAGGCTGCGGTGCAACTCGGAGGAGGTCCGGCCGGAGAGGTTGATGTTGATTCGGCTGACCCCGATCTCTTCGTAGCGGTGGATGAGGTCTGGGCTCCATTCGCTGCCGATGCCCGCGGTGATTTCGATGGTCTCGGGGTCGCGCATGGCGTCTTCGGCGCTTTGTTTCACGAGCTTCACGAGCTGGTCGAGCCGATCGGGTGATGCTGAGGGGTAAAAGCCGTCGCCGATGCGCCCGGCGCGAATGGCGGCGGTGTCGGTGTGACCGCCGATGATGATCGGGACGCCTGGTGTCTGTAGTGGCTTGGGGAGGCAGCGGACCCGATCAAGGCGAACGAAGTGACCGTCGAATGTGGTCTCTTCCTCGGTCCAGAGCTTGCGTATGAGCTTGATGTACTCCTCCATCCGCTGACCTCTGTGCGCCCACGGAGCCCCTAACGCGTCGAACTCCTCTCTCAGCCAGCCGGCTCCGACGCCGAGCGACAACCGGCCGCCGGAGAGGCGGTCGATGGTCGCCGCCCGCTTGGCGACCATGACGGGGTTGTGTTGCGGGAGGACCAGCATCCCGGTACCGAATCTGATGCGGTGGGTCGCGCCAGCCAGGAACGCGATCCAGTCCAGCGGCTCGACCAGCTCGGCGCCTTCCTCGGGCATCCGCCCATTCGGGCTGTAGGGATACATAGATCGGTAGCTGCTGGGCACGACGATGTGCTCGTAGGTCCACAGCGACTCGATGCCGACGTCCTCTGCGAGCCGTGCCAACTCGATGGCACGATTTCCCTCCGAATAGGGAGGAAGGTTGGCTCCGGCGATCCCGATCTTCATCAACGACTCCGGCGGTGGCGCGATCAGTGGATGGCTAGTTCACGGTCGGAGTGAATCCCCCGTCGATGCGGAGGTTGGCTCCGTTGATGGAGGCCCCGAGGGGGCTGGCGACCAGGGCGACGAGCGCTGCGACCTCGTGCGGCTCGCCGAGCCGGTTAGACGGGTTCGCGAGCGGTCCGGCGAGCAGAGCGGCGCGGATGGTCTCGAAGTCACCCTCGAGGCCCTGGAAACGAGCGAAGCTGAAAGCGAAGTCTCGCCAGCCCTCGGTCAACGTCGGCCCGGGACTGACCACGTTGGCGGTGATGCCGGTGCCGGCGAGGTCTTTGGCCAGGCTGACCGTCAGATTGACCAGGGCGGCCTTGGCCGCTCCGTAGCCGGCCATGCTCGGCGGCGGGTTGCTGCTCGCCGCGCTGCCGATCTGGACGATCCGACCCCAGCCTTGCTCGCGCATGGATGGCGTGAGCGCTGCTATGAGCCGCATCGCCGAGACGACGTTCAGGTTGAACATCGCTGCCCAGTCGGACGGCTGCGCGACAGACCAGCCGTCGTTGACGCTGCCGCCGACGACGTTGACCAATATGTCCACACCACCGGTCTCGGACTCGACCTGGCGCAGGATCGCGGCGGCTTGGTCCTCGTGCGAGATGTCGCCGACGGCGACGACGGCCTTGCCGCCCGCTTCGACGATGGCCGCGGCCGTCGCCTCAGAGCGGGTCGTGTCGCGACCGTTGACGATCACCAGGGCGCCCTCGGCCGCAAGGGTGGCCGCTACTGCCTTGCCGATGCCGCTGGTGCTGCCAGTTATCAGAGCACGTTTTCCCTCAAGTTGGAGATCCACAGCATTCCTTTCTCGGTTCGATGAGTGTTGGTTGTGGTCGTTGCGCGGTCCGGGTGGTCCGGGCGGCGCGGACCATGCTCAGCAGTGCTGCCGCGGCGGACATCCCCAAGACGGCCCACAGGCCGTCTCGGTAGGCGGACAGGCCGTGGACTTCGTTGGCCGTGAGGATCGAGGCGGCGATCCCGAGCGCGATGCCACTGCCGATCTGGGTGGCGGAGATGAACATCCCGCCGGCCAGTCCCTCGTCCTCGGGGCGGGCGTGGGCGACCGCGCTGATGTTCAACGCCGGATAGGTTGCGGCGTACCCAAGGCCCATGACCGGTTGACCGACGAGAATGAGAACGAGCGGGTCGACTCGTCCCAGTTGGGTGAACCACAGGTAGGCGACGGTCTGCACGGCGAGGCCGGCGGCGGCGACAGGCCACGCGCCGAAGCGGGTCACCGCGGCGGCGAAGCGCCGGGAGAAGACCAGGACCATGACCCCGCCGATGAGGAACGCCAGACCCGTTCGCAGCGGTGACCAGCCGAGCCGGTCTTGGAAGTAGAGGGTGGCGATGAACTGGAACCCGACATAGGCGCCCTGGAACAACCCCGCGCAGATGTCAGCGGCGGCAATCTCCGGTCGGCGGAATACGTCCAGCGGGACGAGCGGATGGGTGCGGCGCCCCTCGATGGCGACGAACGACCCGAGCAGGACGAGCGATCCCGCGATCGACGCGAGAGTCCCGGTGTCGCCCCATCCCGCTGTCGCGGCTCGGCTGGCGGCAAAGACGAGGAGCAGGACCGCCGCCGTGACCGTGATCGCGCCGGCCAGGTCGACTCGTGAGTCCTCACGGGCGCGGCCTTGGTCGGCGGGCACGACGATCTGGGCGGCGACGGCGATCAGCACAGCCAACAGGCTGGGGAGAAACAGGGTCAGCCGCCACGAGACATCAGCCAGCGCCCCTCCGATCACCAGGCCGCTGGTGAACCCGACCGCGCCCATCGAGATGAACGCGCCGAGGGCTCGGTTTCGGCTGTGCTCGTCACGGTAGGTCGCCAGCAGGATCGCCAGCGCGGTCGGTGCGGTAAAGGCAGCGGTCACGCCCTTCGCCAGCCGGGCTGCGATCAGCATCGTCCCGGTGTCGGCAAACCCTCCGACCAGGCTGGCTGCGGCGAAGAGGGCCAGCGCGCCGACTAGGAGGCGGCGGCGTGGGAACAGATCGGCCAACCGGCCGCCCAGGAGCAAGAACCCGCCATAGCCAATGACGTAGGCGCTGACCACCCACTGCAACGCATCCGGCGACATCCGAAGGTCGCTGCCGATCTGCGGGAGCGCCGGCCCCATCGAGGCGACGTCCATCCCATCGAGAGCGAGCACCGCGCACAGCACGACGAGCACCGCTCCCGGCTTGGACCTGATCCGCTCTACGTCCACAGACCAGAGTCTATCGACTCCAATGATTGGACTCAAACAGTAGTCTCAACGGCTGAGGCCGGTGCCTCGTGATACCGTTTGAGAGTGGCTAAGCGGCCCGATGACCTAGAAGAACTGGCCTGTTCGCCGCGTGACTCGGTAGATGCGCTCATCGAGTCCTGGGCTGAGCGCCAACCCGACCTCGACTTCAGGCCGGTTGGGATCATCACCCGGCTCGCTCGGGTCCGTGCCCACCTCGACTCCGAACTAGAAGCCACGTTCCAGGAGTTCGATCTCACCCCCGCCTCGTTCGCCGCGTTGGTGACCCTCGCCCGCACCGCCGGGGATCACGGCGTCTCCCAGCGGCAGCTCGCCGACGAACTCGGCCTCACCCCCGGCACGGTGAGCGTGCGAGTAGACCGACTCATCGAACAAGGACTAGCGAGCCGGACTCCCGACCCGGACACCCAGCGCAGCTCCCGCGTGGCGCTCACCAGCAAAGGACGAGACCTGTTCGATCACGTCGCCCCCGCACACCTCGACAACGAGCAGCGACTACTCGCCGCACTCGACGAACCCGAACAGCAACTCCTGGCCGGGCTGCTTCGAAAACTGCTCATCGAGTTCGAAGGCTCACGACCCTCGTCACCTGCGCCCGGCCGTCTCGGAATGACCGTCGCCCCCGCTCACACCACGATCGCGATGCGATCCGCGGTTGGGCTCGCACCCGTCCCCGGACTGCTCGTTCGCCACGTTGAACCCGGCCAGCCAGCAGCGCGAGCCGGCATCCAGCCAGGAGACGTCCTCACCTGTGCCGGCGGGCGAGACCTACGATCCAGCGCCTCGCTCTACGCCGCCCTACGCGAATCCAAGAACAACACCCTGCACTTCGACGTACTCAGAGGCAACAAGACGCTCCAAGCGTCCGTCACAGCCACCACCAAGGATGTCAGTGCCGCGGCGCCAGCCACCGGCGAGAGGCCCCGACACAACGACCACGAACTGTGAACCAGGTTTCATGTAGTGGCATTGGTGAACGCTGCCGCCGCGACCCACAAGACTGCGGCGGCGATCCCGAGGTCGCGTAGGGCGCCAATGAAGTGGTCAGAGTGGGTCGGGCTGGCCGCGACGGCGCCGTAGATGGCGACGCCGAGAGCGGTCCCGGCTTGGCGGACAGTGTTGTTGATCCCGCTCGCCAAGCCCGATCGGTCAGCTGGGACGGCGCGGATGGCGGTCGCGACAACGGGTGCGGTGAACAGGCCGACGCCTAGCCCGACGCCGATCAGGGCCGGAAT
>DATJWM010000123.1:0-2728 GCA_035501255.1 Mycobacteriales bacterium
TCCGTACGTGCAGTAGGTCGCGTCGCTCGGGGTGTGGCGGCTGCATAGCAGCAGACCCAGCGCATCTTGAAGGGCGGTCTCCAGCTGGGCGGCCGGCAGCGTGAACGTTTCAGGGCACCAAGAGAACGTGACACGTCTGTGGCTCCAAGGATTGCGCCCATCCCAGCGTTCAGGAATGTCCCCTGCGCGGAACTACGCGGAAGAGGGTGGCCGCCACCACGGCGGTGGATCCCCGCCCCGGTGCCACGAGCGCCGTCCCTCAATCCCGGTGAAGGCGCGCAGGCGACTGGCCATCGTCGTCGCATCTGCCTGGAGCACAGTGAGCGAGGATGGGATGCCACGCCACTCACCGTCGCGCTCGACTGAGATCACGATGTCGATGACTGCCTCGCCGTTGAGATCACCGCGACGCGCCGCCAACTCGATCTCGTGGTCGTCGGAGTGCCACAGCTTGGGAAGCTCCCAAGCGCCGACGCCGCTGCCGACCTCCTCGAAGAACCCGATTAGGTCGGCTGCGTGCGTCTCCATTAGCCAGAGGTCAGCCGCCCACTCCTGATCGCCGGAGACGACCGTCACCGTGCAGCGAAAGGCATTGTCGCCCTTCCATCGTGGCGTTGAGAACTCGATCGACCCATACGGCTCGACATTCGGTGCCGAGTAGATGCCTGCTTGCTGCGTCACACATGCATTCTGATGGCCGGGCTGCCCCAGTTCAGGAATGTGCCCGGAGGTTCGTCGGCGCTTAGCATCGGGTCTGTGGGCGATCAACCAAGGAGCTTGAGGGTGGCGATCGAGTCGGCAGCGGCCGATGCGTTCGAGAAGGTCGGCTTCGTAGAGCGCCCAGGCGGGGTATACGAACGTCCGGCGACGAGCGATGTCTTCGACTGGCTCGGGATGCCGGTGACGTCGCGGGGCGGGGTCGTGTCGGCGTCCTTGTACATCGGGTTGCGAGATGTCCGCGTGTCCGACGCTCTAGTTCGGTTCGTCCGGGGCGACGGCTCGTTAGAGCACGCGGCCACGGCCGCGACGAACATCGGGTCGATATGCGACCACCCTGGCTCCTGGACGCTGACCTCCGAGCAACAGGCGTCCACCGTTGCCGAGGACATGGCAGCCCTCTACCTCCGTTTCGGAGCGCCGTTTCTAGAAGCCCTTTCGGTCAGCTCGGGTCGGCTCGAACAGTTCGTGACCGAACACTCGATGCACAGGCAGTTCGTGCTGCCGCTGCTGCTTCAGGCAAATGGAGAATCCGAGCGGGCGCGGGAGTACGTAGAGAGGGAACTCGACCAACTACCACCACGCGGGCCGTTCCACGACCAATACCTGCGCTTCGCCAAAGACGTCTTCGACCTGACGCCGCCCGGACACTGAACTGTGCCAGCGTTCAGGAATGTCCCCGAGCGGGCTACCTCTCGTCGCCGTAGGCGAGCCTGGTGACCGTCTCGACCATCGGGCGGCGCTCCTGCTTGGTGATCAGGTTCGGATCGCGACCTTCGGCGGTCACGACAGCATCGACGAAGGCGTCCGCGTCTACCGGGGAGCTACCAAGGATCGCCTGCTGATCGTCCGGCGAGAGGCAGTACCCGAACTTGACGCAGAGTTCTTCCAACGCCAACTCCGCTCCTGACGGACGGCTCGGACTCGCTCCAGGATGACGCCTGCTCACGTCCGGATCTTAGGACGGGTCGGCTGCGCCAGCGTTCAGGAACGTCCCCTGGCAGAACCAGCGCCATGATTCAGTCGGGCTGGATACGATTTGCTCGTTTGTGTCGATCCGGCGTGCGTCGTTCCGATTGGTAGTGACCGCAGCTAGGGACTGTCCGACTAAGGGTGTAAGTCCGGTTGCCTGAGTTGCCGGCCGTGGGGCTGGCGGAGGGGAGCTGGAGTGTCTGAGTTGACAGATGGCAGTGTCGAGTCGACTGCTGTTGAGGCGTCGGTCGATGAGGTGTTGGCGCAGGAGCTGGTCGAGCGCGCCCGGTCGGAGGGTGTCGAGTTGGTCGGTCCGGGCGGCTTGTTGACGGGGTTGACGAAGTCGGTGTTGGAGACGGCGTTGGAGGCGGAGATGGATGAGCATCTCGGCTATCCGAAGCACGCCGCGGCGGGCCGCAACACGGGTAACTCGAGGAACGGCACCCGCTCGAAGACGGTGCTGACCGATGTCGGTGAGGTCGAGTTGCAGGTGCCAAGAGATCGGGACGGGTCGTTTGAGCCGCAGATCGTGCGCAAGCGGCAGCGGCGGATGACCGGGGTCGATGAGCTGGTGATCTCGCTGGCGGCGAAGGGGCTAACGACCGGCGAGGTCGCCGCCCACCTGGCCGATGTGTACGGGGCGGAGGTGTCGAAGGACACGATCAGCCGGATCACCGACCAGGTGGTCGAGGAGCTCGCCGGCTGGCAGGCACGGCCGCTCGACCGTGTCTATCCGGTTGTGTTCATCGACGCGATCCACGTCAAGCTCCGCGACGGTAAGGTCGTCAACCGGCCCGTCTACACCGTCGTCGGCGTGAGCGTCGAGGGCGAGCGCGACGTGCTTGGGCTGTGGGTCGGCGACGGCTCCGAAGGCGCGAAGTACTGGCACCAGATCCTGAGCGAGATTCTGAATCGGGGCACGGTCGACGTCTGCATCGTCGTCTGCGACGGCCTCAAGGGCCTGCCGGACGCGATCGGCGACGTCTGGCCGCAGGCGATCGTGCAGACCTGCGTGCTGCACCTGATCCGCAACAGCTTC
>DATJWM010000124.1:0-2760 GCA_035501255.1 Mycobacteriales bacterium
CGACATCCCGGCGTCAGGAGAGTCGCCAGGTCTCGAGCAGTCGTAGCCAGATCTCGGACACCGTCGGGTACGACGGGACGGCGTGCCACAACACCTCCAGCGGTACCTTCCCCACGACCGCGATGGTGGCCGCGTGCACGAGTTCGGCAACCTCCGGGCCGACGAAGGTGGCGCCGATCAGCGTGCCGTCGTTGGTGGACACCACGAGCTTGGCGCGCCCTCGGTAGCCATCGCGAACAAGCGCCGTCCCGGCAAGGTTGGCGAGGTCGTACTCCACGCACCGGACGGAGCGCCCGGCAGCCAGCGCCGAGGATTCGGTGTGACCGACCGAAGCAACCTGGGGCGCGGTGAAGGTGACCTGCGGGACCTGGTCGTGGTCGGCGCTCGCGCTGAACCGAAGGCCCTCCGTCGGCTCACCGCGTGCGCGGGTCGCGATCACGTCTCCGCAGACCCGGGCCTGGTATTTGCCCATGTGGGTGAGCAGCGCTCGGCCGGTGAGGTCGCCGACCGCATACAGCCAGTCGCCCTCGACCCCGCGCACCTGCATCGAGTCGTCGGTCGCGAGGTAGCCGTGCGGTTCGAGTCCAACCGTCTCCAGGCCGACGTCCGTGCTGTTCGGGGTGCGTCCGGTCGCCACGAGGATTTCGTCGACGACGATCGGCGCGCCGTCGACGATCAGCGTCACAGCGCCGCCGGGATCCCGCGTGGCTTGCCTGAGGTGCGCCCCGAGCCTGACCTGCACTCCGCACGACCGGAGATTGTCGAGCACCATCTCGCCGGCGAACGGTTCGTTGCGGGTCAGCACCGCGTCGTCCCGCACGATCATCGTCACCGCCGCGCCGAACCCTGCGAGCCAGGTGGTGGCCTCGCACGCCACCACCCCGCCGCCGAGAACCGCGATCCGGTCGGGGACCCGGGTCATGCTGGTGGCGTCGCGCGAGGTCCAGGGCCGGGCTGCCGCCAACCCCTCGATCGGTGGAATCGCCGCCGAGGAACCGGTCGCGAGCACCACCGCGTGGCGGGCCACGAGCGTGCTGGTCGACCCGTCGGCGGCCTGCACCGTCACCCGGCGCTCCCCGTCCAGGCGGCCGTGGCCGCGGACCACCCGGATCCCCGCACCTTCGGCCCACGCGACCTGGCTCTCGTCGTCGCGGTGATGGGTGATCGCATCGCGGCGCGCAAGTACGGCCTCGACGTCCACACGATCGCCGACCGGGACGCCGGGAAGCGCCCGGGCCGCGTCCAGCACCTCGATCGGGCGCAGCATCGCCTTGCTCGGCATGCACGCCCAAAATGAGCACTCGCCGCCGAGGAGCTCCGCTTCGACGATCACCGTCGTGAGCCCTCCGCGCCCGGCGTAGTCAGCGGCGTTCTCGCCGGGCGGACCGCCGCCGATCACTATGACGTCGACGATGTCCTCGTCCCCGGGGACAATCCTGACCATGGCTCGTCTCCTCGTCGTGCACCATACCGTCTCGCCGTCGACGTTCGAGATCCTCGACTCAGCGCTGGCCGGGGCGCGTGACGAGGCGATCGAAGGCGTGGAGGTCCTCGTGCGCCCGGCCCTGGTCGCCTCCGAGTCGGAGGTTCTCGACTGCGACGGCTACCTGCTCGGTACGCCGGCGAACATCGGCTACATCTCGGGCGCCCTCAAGCACTTCTTCGACCGGATCTACTACCCGTGTCTCGAGGCGACCCGGGGACGGCCGTTCGGCGCCTACGTCCATGGCAACCTCGGTGCAGATGGCGCGACCAAGGCGATCGAGACGATCACCACCGGTCTGGCCTGGACGCCGGTCGCCCCTGTCCTCGAACTGTCCGGACAACCGGACAAAGCCGACCGGGAGGCGGTCTATGAGCTGGCAGCGACGGTCGCGGCCACGTTGATCTGAGCCGAGCGCCTATCTGATCCGGACCCCGGGCATCCGCAACGGTTCGACCGCGAGGTCGGCCCAGGCCGCGAACGTCGTCGCGAGCGCGCGCGGGTCCTCGCTCGACCGCGGCGGGCGCAACCTGGCCAGGGGCGGCACCGCGACCGCCGGGCGCAGCGGTGCGTCGGCGGGCAGGTCGGCGCGCTCGCGCGCGATCCGGGCGGCGTCGCGCATCCCGCCGAGAACGTCGACGAGCCCGTTGCTCGAGGCGTCGGCGCCGGTCCAGATCCGACCCCGCGCGATCTCGTGGACCGCGTCGGTGGACATTCCGCGCCCGTCGGCCACCTTGGCAACGAAGTCGTCGTACACGCGGTCAAAAAACTCCGACAGGTGCGCCCGTTCGTCGTCGTTGAAGCCGATCCGGGCGGAGTACATCCGTGCCTTCGCCCCGTGCGCGACCGCGCCCGTGGACAGGCCGACGCGCTCCATCAGGCCGGCCACGACCGCCTTCCCCCCAAAGACTCCGATCGAACCGGTGATCGTGGTCGGTTGGGCGACGATGACGTTCGCCGGACAGGCGATGAAGTAGCCGCCGGACCCCGCCACCTCGCCCATCGACACGATGACCGGCTTGCCTGCGTCGCGGGTCAGGGTCACCTCACGCCACACCGTGTCCGACGCGACGTAGGAACCACCGGGGGAGTTGATCCGAAAGAGGACGGCGCGCACCTTGTCGTGGTCGCGGGCGGCGCGAAACGCCGCGGACAGCTGGTCGCTTCCCATCCGCTGGCCGCCGGTCAGCGAGCGGTGATTGCGACCGAGCACGATGGCGCCGTGGCCCTCAATCAGGGCGACCACCGGCGTGTGCCGACCGGTGAGGACCGCGGAT
>DATJWM010000125.1:0-3978 GCA_035501255.1 Mycobacteriales bacterium
GCGGAGGTACAGGATCGTCGTCCGGGCGAGAAGGTGAAGGTTGTTGCCGCCAAGGTCCCGGACGGCCAGCACACATCGCCGCCGCCGCGTCCCACAATGCTGCGGGGTGACCGCCATGTCTCCCGCTGCCCTCGTGCCGGCAAGCACTCGCGCAAGTGCCTCGTCGAGTCGCGCGGGAGTGATCGGCTTCAAAAGAAAATCGACTGCCCGGAAGCCGAAGGTCGCGGCCGCCGACGCGTCGGATGCGCTGATGAAGACGAGCGCGGGAGCCCCTGGGAGCAGGTGCAGCACCTCGGCCAGCTCGAACCCATTTAGACCGGGCATCCGAACGTCGATCAAGATGACGTCGAAGCTCCGGCTCGTCAGAGCGAGGAGCGCGTCGCGTGCGCTCGGCGCAACATCGACCGTCGCTACGCGTGGGTTCTTTCGCAGCAGACGTGCCAAATCGTCGAGCTGCGGAACCTCGTCGTCGACGACGAGCACAGTGAGGCGTTGATCAGTCACACGGACTCCGATGCGTTCGGCCCGATCCCGAAATTAGCCGGCGCGCCGATGCTCTGTGGCAAGTGGGTGACGGGACAGTCGGCGTGCCTAGTTGGGATTATCGGCTGTCGAATCCGCTTCGTGGTTGGATGTCGCTCGCTGGCGGGAGACAACACGACCCGTCGCTGGCTCTCGCGATACCGGCCAGCGCGGGAATTCTGCCGTTCGTCGCGTCTTGACGACCGTCCGTCTAGTCGCCCTTTCCCGTCGCTCGGCATGCGTAATACGGTTAGTGAAAGGCCGGCATGGTGTGGCGTAAGGAGACATGGCACAAGAGGCGTCCCCTGACGGCAAGTTGGAAAGCCTAGGCGCGAGTGATTAGAAAGGCGAGCGGCCGACGCGGTGTGAGCGTCGCCGCGAGCGAACAACCCGCAGACAGATGGGGAGGAGAGTGAAATGGAAGCTGCTCAAC
The DNA here is from genome assembly GCA_035501255.1 of Mycobacteriales bacterium. GTDB lineage: Bacteria > Actinomycetota > Actinomycetes > JAFAQI01 > JAFAQI01 > JAFAZI01. Next base: position 956 of record DATJWM010000125.1, read on the forward strand.
TCGGTGTGCGAACAGCCGACGAAGATCCAGTAAGTGCACGGACGACGGGCTGGACGCCGGCGGATCCCGGGCCGCTCGGTTTGGCCGCGTTCGCCGGCACGACGTTCATGCTCAGCATGATCAACGCCGGCCTCGTCGGCGATGGCAGCCTCGTCGGCGGCGGTTTGCTGCCGATGGTGGCGGGCCTGGCCCTGGCGTACGGCGGAATCGCCCAGCTGGTGGCCGGCCTTTGGGAGTTCCGGACCGGCAACACGTTCGGCGCGGTCGCGTTCTGCTCCTATGGCGCGTTCTGGATCTCGTTCTTCCTGATTGTCCAGCTTGGCGTGCCCGGTGTGGTCGCTGCGAAGGCGACGGGCGAGATCTTCAGTGGGCTGGGGCTGTATCTGTGGATGTGGGGCATCTTCACGGCGTACATGTTCGTGGCCTCGCTGCGCACGACCGGAGCGGTGGCGCTGGTGTTCTTCCTGCTTACGGTCACGTTTATCGTGCTCGGGATCGGGAACTCCTCCCTAGCGGGAACGACCAGCGTTACGAACGGAACGGTCAAGCTCGGCGGCTATATCGGCCTCGCGACGGCGCTAGTCGCCTGGTACGCCTCGTTCGCGGCGGTGATCAACTCGACCTTCGGCCGGGTTGTGGCGCCAGTCGTTCCGCTGAGGCGGTGAGCCCGCCGCCGGCGCGCTCACCTCGCCCGGCACCCAAGACGACAGATGAGCACCCGGAGCGCCGGCGGCGACGCCGGCGCCTCGGGCTATCCACTGATGACCTGCCCGCTGGCCGGGGGTTGGGGGCACGAGAGCGAAGGAGAGAGACGAATGGCCGATGTGACTGAGAATTCCCCGACTGCGGCGGAGGTTGCCGAGTCGGAGTCGTCGGAGGCGCAGATCGCGGTTCATTGGCGCGAGGAGGAGTACTTCGAGCCGCCGGACCCGTTCGCCGCGCAGGCGAACGCGAGCGATCCGGAGATCCTGGAGCGCTTCAGCGAGGAGCGCTTCCCGGATTCCTTCGTCGAGTACGCGGAGACGCTCGATTGGGATCGCAAGTGGGACGCGGTTGTCGATACCAGCAACCCGCCGTTTTTTAAGTGGTTTGTCGGTGGGCGGTTGAACGCGTGCGTTAACTGTGTGGACCGGCACCTCGAGACGCGCGGTGAGCGCAATGCGTTGATCTGGGTGCCCGAGCCCGAGGACGTCGACCCGGTCGAGATCACCTACGCGGACCTTTACCGTCGGGTGAACGAGTTCGCGGCGCTGATTCGGGACTTCACGGGTCTGAGCACGGGCGACCGGATCACGTTCCACCTGCCGATGGTGCCGGAGCTGCCCGTGTCGATGTTGGCGGCGGCCCGCCTTGGCGTGATCCATTCGGAGGTGTTCGGCGGATTCAGCGGCGCCGCGTGCGGGCAGCGGATGGCCGATGCCAAGAGCGCCGTGCTGGTCACGATGGACTCCTACTATCGCAACGGGGCCCTGATCGACCACAAGGTCAAGGCCGATGAGGCGATCGAGGAGGCGCGCAAGGAGGGGATCGAGGTTGAGAAGGTGCTCGTGTGGCGGCGGATCCCTGGCGAGTATCACTCGGACAGCCCGATGGTCGAGGGACGCGACTTCTTCGTCGATGACCTCCTGGGTGACTACGCGGGTCAGCGGGTCGAGCCCGTCTCCCTCGAGTCGAATGACACCCTGTTTTTGATGTACACGAGCGGCACAACCGGCCGTCCCAAGGGAGCCCAGCACTCTGTCGGCGGTTACCTCTCCTATGTGACCGGTACCTCGAAGTACTACCAGGACATTCACCCCGACGATACGTACTGGTGCTTCGCGGATATCGGTTGGATCACGGGTCACTCCTACATCGTGTACGGGCCGTTGGCGCTTGGCACGACCAGCGTGATGTACGAGGGCGTGCCTACGTATCCGGACCCGGGACGTCCGTGGCGGATCGCTGAGAAGCTCGGGGTCGACATCTTCCATACCGCGCCGACGACGATCCGGATGCTGCGCAAGGTCGGCCCGGACGAGCCCGCGAAGTACAACTACCACTTCAAGACGATGACCACGGTCGGCGAGCCGATCGAGCCGGACGTGTGGCGGTGGTACTACCACTTCGTCGGGAAGGGCAAGGCGGCGATCACCGACACGTGGTGGATGACCGAGACGGGCGGGTTCCTCGGCTCGACGCTGCCCGGCCTGCAGCCGATGAAGCCGGGTAGTTGCGGTCCGGCCGCGCTCGGGATTCAGCTCGTCATCTACGACGAGAACGGCCAGGAGATCCCGCGCGGCACGGGCAAGGCGGGTTACATCTGTGTGCGCAACCCGTGGCCGGGTCGGATGCTGACCGTGTGGGGGCAGGATCAGCGGTTCATCGACACCTACTACGCGAAGTTCAACAAGGACCCGAACAGCAAGGACTGGCGCGACTGGCCGTTCATGTGCGGTGACGGCGCGGTCGAGGCCCCGGACGGTTACTTCCGGATCCTCGGGCGGATCGACGACGTGATCAACGTCGCGGGGCACCGGCTCGGGACCAAGGAGCTCGAGTCGGCGGCGATCACCGTCGACGAGGTCGCCGAGGCTGCGGCGGTCCCGGTCGTCGACGAGATCCGCGGCAAGATCGTCGAGATGTACGTGTCGGTCAAGCCCGGCGTGGACCCGACCGGGGTCGATCGCAAGGTGTCTGAGGCGATCGTCAAGGAGATCGGCGCGATCGCCCGTCCGAAGAACGTGTGGATCGTCGCGGACATGCCCAAGACGCGGTCCGGGAAGATCATGCGGCGCGTGATCGCCGCCGTGTCGAACTTCGCCGACACCGGCGACGTGACCACGCTGGCCAACCCGGAGATCGTCGAGGACATCCGCCACGAGGTGCAGAGCGCAAAGGTGGCCAAGGGCGAGGTCCCGCGCGAGCTCACCGACGCGGAGAAGGCCGAGATCGCCGCGTACGGACACGCGGAGTAGCGGCACGTCATAGCCGCGCGCCCGGAGTCTCCGGGCGCGCTGGCTAACCACAGAGGCGAGGCTGGC
>DATJWM010000126.1:0-5625 GCA_035501255.1 Mycobacteriales bacterium
CCTCTCTACTTCACAAAAGGCGGCCTGGTCGCGCCGGCGAAGTTCCGCATGTCCCGGTGGGCTAGCCGACGTCGTCCGCATCGAGCATGTCTTCCGGGTCAGGCGTTTCCGTAGCGTCGGAGTCCGGCCGCTCGTGGCTGGCGCCGAACACCGCAATCCGGTGACCGCGCTCCGCGCAGCCCATGACGAACCCCGGGTGATCGGCCGCGAGCTCGCGGCTGATGCTGATCTCGATCACCACCCGGCTCGCCCCACAAGCCCAACGTGGGTATGCACCATCACAGCACTCCCACACCCGCGAGCAGCGCCCGGATCTCCAGGCGCTCCCGCTCGGCCTCCTGGTATGCCGAGCCGATCACGGTCGCGTCCTCGAGCACGGCCCGGGCCGCCGACGACACGACCGCCGCATGCACCACGGCGGTCTGCCGCTCGATCCGAGCTCGCGCCTTCGCCGACAACGACCGACAACCTCGGTCGCGGTTGTCGTGGGAGGCCGGCCACACGACCTCGCGGTCGAGCAGCACCTCGGGAAGCCCGTCGACACGGGCAATCAACTGGGGGACCATTCGGTACCCTCCTATGTGTGTGTAGGCCCCGTCCGAGCGCTCGGGCGGGGCCGCTTTTGCCGCGATACCGTCACGGCCCGGCGCTCCTTAACGACGAGCGGCCCGCGACCCCGGAAGCGAAAGTGTCACGGGCCTTCTGGAGAAAGACTGGTGATCAGGCAGTCCAGCGATGTCGCGCGCACGACGCCGGGAGGAGCATCGCTTCAGCGGTAACGCTCGGCGTCACCGCGCACGGGCTCCGTGTCACGTCGGCCGGGATCTTCAGCCAGCGATCGCGTAGCGATCAGAGTCCCGTCCACTCCCGACTGGCGCTAGATCGCTGATCAGATTGAAGAGGCGCGCGACGTGCGTCGACCACGTCAGGCGCGTGGAGCGCGGGCAGCTCCCGGCCCGTTCGGTCTTGCCACGCCGGGCCATGCCGCGTTTCGCGACGGGCCTAGTGGCCTCGGTCGCTCTCCTGGTGCTCTAGGACCACCGGCGGTCGGGCGTGCGCTTAGGCAACCGGTCGGGCTGTGCGGGTCAGAGGGGCAGTGGTCAAGACGCAACGACGCCCGAAGCACCGCACTCAAACTCGACACGGAGATTGCAATCAGCGCGTCCAACACCGATCCGGGAAGCCGGGCTTTTCGGGTGCTGAGGGCGCCTTCCGAACTCTGAAACGAGCGCTTCGGCTATGTCGGTCGTCTCGGCCCCGTCTAGAGCGGGGAGGTCGCCGTAAACAGCGAGCCATCAATCGAGGCCCCAGACTCTACCACGACCTCCCGGGGGATCGGCTGGCGAAACCCCAGCAATCACGCACCATCCGCACCGCCCGGCCAGACCGGGCTGCGCTTCGCGAACGGCATCCCAAGCTGCGGGCGTACCCGCGGCGCGGACTCCTCCTGGGGCCTCCCGGAGCGCAGCGCGAGGATGCGAGCGAGTCGGTGAGGCCGGTAGTCGTGCGTCGGTCATGTCCACCTACCCAAGTCACCGGGCGAAATCCGCTCCTACTCCGGTTTAGGTCACGCGCTTCGCCCGCTGTCGCGCGGTTTTCGCGCAGCAGGGGGATGCTGGGCAGCGCGTCACCTAAACCGGATTTGGCCGCTTGGCCGCGATCTCAGGTTTAGGTCAGTGAAGACCTGCAGCTACGGGGCGTTACGACGATCTCTGGTATGGAGCTAAACCTGAGTAGTGGCCGCGTAAACCGGAGCGGAGGCGCGATAACCCGGGTACCCGAGAAAGTCGATCCAGGACGAGCGGTAGCACGGACGCGGATCGTGTCGCCTGTCGAGCTAGGCGGCGCGTGCCGCGGCGGTCGCCAGTGCGCACCATGGGTCCGGTCAGTTCGACCTCTCCATCCATGCCGCTGCCTCGCGTACTGGACATCGGCCTCAATAGCTAAAAGCCAGCAGCCCACACCTTGCGCTCGGTCGCGGCAGCGATGGCCGGGGGCCGATCGGCGCGGTGCCCGCTCGGCTGAGAAAGCGACTGCGGGCGGTGCTTGCAGGCCCCAGCGGTTAGCGGCTAGCGGTCGCGCCCGGCGGACTGTCGCTCGGTCGGGAAAGGGACACGGCGGTGATCGCACCCTTTGGCCGCTTCTGCTTCGAACGCGAGCGGCGATCTCACGAGAGCACTGGTCCTGTCGGATAGCCCCGAGCGCATTGCTGCGCTCGGGGCCTCCTAGGAACCGGACAGGCACCTTTCAGCGCATCCGGCTCGAGCAAGCCGTTGGGATCCGATGGCAGGGCGCCGTACGATCCGCTCGCAAGGTTGGAGCGTCTCGTCCGCGGGTCCGTTCACCGCGGCATTGACCGCGGTGTCTGAATTGTCCGTTGGTTCGGGCGTCTTCGTCATCTTCTTCTTCTCGTTGGCTCACCTGACCGCGTCAGCGCTTTCGCGCCGGACCACGACGGTCCGTATTCGGCCGGTTATGCGGGACGGCTGCCTGGAGGGGGCCACCATCTTGTCCCGGCTTCCCGTTGCGTTTCCGCCGCCGACGCTCGGTCATCCGATGCCCGCCGAGGAGTTGGGCTCTCCTCACGGTCGGCTTACCGACCCGAAGGCCGGACCTCGACGGGGTTACCGCTTTCCGCACGCACGAGCCGCTGCCGGGGTGGGTGCCTCCTATACCCCGAGGACGGCGGTGCTCATCCCGGCCGAGGGACGTGCTCGGCCGGCGCCTGCCGATCCTCCGCGGCGAGTCCTTCGACCCCGCTCCAAATCCCATCCACGCGAGGCTGTGTTTTACGAGGCATCAGTCAGAGGTTTAGGTTCTTCACCCGTCCGGCCTGCCCCTCGCCTGTAGCCCCCGGATAGGTCGGGCGCCCTCGGGCTTCCCCCGAGCTCCGCACCCCGCCGTCACCGGCGACGCACGTCGAGGGCGGGGCCAGGTCATCGAACACGGACCCGGAACTGCTCGATCACATCAAGTTGATCCTCCAATCCGGTAGTTCACTCGTATCGTGCGAGCTCGCGTCGCACCGTCCATTCCACAAACGCTGCGCCGGCTGCGCGACGTGCCCGGGCCCTGATAGAGCAGAAGAATCGCACTTAGCTCGACGTGTCCGATCGAGCAAACGCCGGCGGCACGATGCATGGGTAACTCCACGCCAACGACGGATTCGCGGGCGATCCTGCCGGCTTTCCCTTCGCCTTGCGAAGGAGAAGCGGCATGGCTACAACTCTGGATCACTGACGAAGGTCGTCGTTACGGGAGGCGGCGCTTCGTTGGCACAGGCGAAGTGAACGGAGCAGTGAGCCAGGACCGCGGTCGGCGACAGTCGACTTCCGCTCGGCCTCTCGATTGAGCAGCCATGCCGGCAAGAGCCAGGGAGCTACGGTGACGTCGACCTTGCAGCGTGCTCACGGTGAGCCCACCAGTCGCGCAGCACGATCTGGATCGCCGCGGCGGTCGGGATCGCGAGCAGTGCTCCTAGGATCCCGAGGAGCGATGCGCCAACCAGGACCGCGACGATGGTGACGATCGGGTTCACCTTAAGCGTCTTGCCGTAGACCATCGGTTGGATCACGTAGTCCTCGAAGCGCTGCCACACGATGATGAAGGCCACCCAGACGATGGTGGCCGTGGGAAACGAGACGGGTACCGTCGCGACGGCGACGACGATCGCTCCGAGCGTCGCGCCGACCAGGGGGAGGAGGTCGAAGAAGCCGACCAGGAAACCGAGGGCTAGGGCGTATGGCACACCCAGGATCGACAGGACGATCCAGGTCGCAATCGTGGCGAGAACGCTGATGACGATGTTGCCGAGCACGTAGTCCGCGACTGCCCGGTTCACGTCGATGATGAGTTGCCGGTAGCGACGCTCGCTGCGCCCCGTCAGGCTGAGTGCAAGGTTCACGTACTGCCGCCCGTGGAGAATGAGCAGGAACGAGATCGCGATGACCGTGGTGAGCTGCCCGACGAAGCTGGCTGCCTGGACCGTTACGTCCTTGAGCGGTCCCACCAGATGTCCGAGCAACTGGGGCAGGCGCCGCGCGTCGTCCACTAGCTTCGGGGTGATGTGGTAGCGATTGTCGTAGTGGCGAAACGTTCCGTTGTGGCGGAGATCTGCGGCGTAGCGCGGCGCGTCGTGTGCGACCTGCTCGACCTCTTTGACGAGGCTTGGGACGACGACGTAGCCGACTACTGCGATGGACGCGAGCAGGGCCAGGTAGACGGCCAGGATGATCAACGACCGGGGCAACCGGATGCGGTTGTTGATCGCGTCGACCACGGGGAACAGCGCGAGCGCGACGAACAGGCTGATCGCGACCAGCCGGATGACCACGCGAACTCGCCAACAGAGGTACAGAAAGATCGCGCACGCCGCGACGATCACCACCGTTCTGACCACACCGCCCAGCGACGGCGCGACCAGGCGCACCAGTTGCGGCCGGGTCGCCGAGCGGAGCCTCGCCGGCGCGGTCGCGGATACTCCGTTGGGCCTGGTCACTTGCCGCGGCATCGATGCACCGGCTCTCACCGGACGGCGCTGTCGGTCCCCTTCGGCCAGATCATTCAGCATGTTCGGCGAGGGGGCAAAGTAGTATCCGCGGCTGACCGGACGGGAAGTCCGTGAGCGGGTCGCGCTCGCCATCGAGGAATTGCTGATCATGGCCGCCGACCATCCGGTCGGAGCGCGAGCGCGAGGAAATCGAGTCGGCGCTTGCGCCCGATTCCGTAGCTCGTCCGGCGGCTCGATGTCGGTATGGACCCGGGGGGATGTGCGCAGGAGTCGGCCTGTCGTGGTGGTCGGTGGCGGCTGTGGCGGCGAGCTCGGGTTCGCCGCCACCCCCTCACCGCTGATTTGGGTCGGGACAGCGACCGGACGGAGCGCTGTTCGTTGCACAACCAGCTTCCGGGTTATAGCCTCGGACGCATGAGCGAGGCGGGAGACCGCCCAGAGAGACCGAGGCACATGCCCCGGCCAAGCATGGTCGACCTGGCCAGGTTCGTCTTGTTCTCCGGTCTGACCATTCTCGCGGCCTGGGTCGCCGGGTTCGGCCGGGTTGCCTACACGATCATCATGCTGGTCGTCGCGGCGGCGCTTGTGTATGCCGTTCTCGATCTCGTCGACATGGAGATCGTGAAGCGGAAAAGACAGGACTGACAGCCGCCTCCGGCCTCGAGCGGGTCAAGGTGCCTGCGGACGGTCCGCGCGAAGCGGGTCACCGACTTTCTCGATCCGGCTGGGTGAGGCGTCGCGGGAGTGGATCGGCTCACACCACGACGGTGAGGCTCAGGCAGGAGCTTGCAAGGGATGGCCGCGGTTACCTGGTGCGACTTCCCCGGCGCGCGCGAGCACGAGCGCGACGATGACGCCGAAGACGAACCCGCCGACGTGGGCGAAGAAGGCGACGCCTCCGCCGTTGGCCGCGGCGCCGAAGAGTCCGAAGTTTGCCTCGATGAGCTGGTAGAGGAACCAGGCGCCGAGGAAGAACCAGGCCGACAGCCGGACCGGGAAGACGACTATGAGTCCGCGTACGGTCGAGTCGGGGTAGAGCACGAAATAGGCTCCGAGCACCGCGGCGATCGCGCCGCTCGCACCAAGGTTCGGCACACGCGCCTCCGCGGCGGTCC
>DATJWM010000127.1:0-5984 GCA_035501255.1 Mycobacteriales bacterium
GAGAGCGCCGCGTTTGGCCACGATCTTGGCGGTCACGACACCCTTGCCGCCGCGACCCTGGACCGGGTACTCGCCGACCTTCGTGCGTTTCGCGTAACCGCCGTCCGTCGCGATGAGGATGTCGGTCTCGTCGTCGCGGACGACCTCCATCGCGAGCAGCTCATCCCCGTCGGCGAAGCGCATCCCGATCACGCCGCTCGTCGCACGTCCCATCGGGCGGAGCATCTCATCGTCGGCGTGGAAGCGGATCGACTGGGCGTGACGCGAGATCAGCAGGAGGTCATCCTCGGCCGAGACCAGGCGGGCGGCGATGAGCTCATCGTCGTCGCGAAGGTTGAGCGCGATCACCCCGCCGGCGCGGTTCGAGTCGAACTCGCTCAGCATCGTCTTCTTGACCAGTCCGCGCTTGGTCGCGAGAACCAGGTACGGCGAGACCGAGTAGTCCTTGATGTCCATCACCGACGCGATGCGTTCGTCGGGCTGGAACGCCAGAACGTTCGCGACATGCTGGCCGCGCGCGTTACGCGTGGTCTCGGGCAGCTCGTGCGCCTTCGCGCGATAGACCCGACCCTTGTTCGTGAAGAACAGGATCCAGTTATGGGTCGAGGTCACGAAGAAGTGCTCGACTATGTCGTCGGTTCGAAGGGCGGCGCCCATCACACCCTTGCCGCCACGCTTTTGCGCCCGGTACAGATCGGTCTTGGTGCGCTTGGCGTAGCCGCCACGGGTGATCGTGACGACCACGTCCTCCTGCGCGATCAGGTCCTCGAGGCTCATGTCGCCCTCGTAGGCGATGATCCGCGACCGGCGCTCGTTGCCGTACTTCTCGACGATCTCGCCGAGCTCCTCGCCGATGATCCTCCGCTGCCGGTCGGGGCTCGCCAGGATCGACTCGAAATCGGCGATCTTCGCCATCAACTCGTCGTACTCGTCCTGCAGTCGCTGCCGCTCGAGCGCCGCGAGACGGCGCAACTGCATGTCGAGAATCGCCGTCGCCTGCACTTCGTCGATCTCGAGGAGCGCCATCAGGCCGGTGCGCGCGGCGTCGGCGGACTCGCTGCCCCGGATCAAGGCGATGACCTCGTCGATCCGGTCCTGCGCCTTCAGCAACGCGACCAGGATGTGGGCCCGCTCCTGCGCTTGGCGGAGCAGGTACTGGGTACGCCGGACGACGATCTCGATCTGGTGGGTGACGTAGTGCCCGATCATCTGGGCGACGTTCAGAGTGCGGGGTACGCCGTCAACGAGCGCCAGCATGTTGACCCCGAAGGAGTCCTGAAGCTGGGTGTGCTTGTAGAGGTTGTTGAGCACGACCTTCGCGATCGCGTCCCGCTTGAGAATGATCACCAGTCGCTGCCCGGTGCGCAGGCTCGAATCGTCCTTGATGTCGGCGATCCCCTGGACCTTGCCGTCACGCACGAGGTCGGCAATCTTCGCCGCGAGCGCGTCCGGGTTTACCTGGTAGGGCAGCTCGGTGATGACAAGCTGCTGGCGCCCGCGGGAGTCTTCCTCTGCCTCGACGACGGCGCGCATCCGCACTGAGCCACGACCGGTTCGCAGCGCCTGCTCGATCCCGTCGCGGCCGACGATCAACGCGCCGGTCGGAAAGTCCGGTCCCTGGACCCGCTCGATACACGCCTCGAGCAACTCGTCCTCGGAGGCGTCGGGGTGATCGAGCGCCCACTGCACGGCTCGACCGACCTCGACGAGGTTGTGCGGAGGGATGTTCGTCGCCATGCCGACCGCGATGCCGGCGCCGCCGTTGACGAGCAGGTTCGGGAACCGGCTGGGAAGGACGGTCGGCTCTTGGCCGCGCTGGTCATAGTTGGGGACGAAGTCGACGGTTTCGCGGTCGATGTCGCGCAGGATCTCCATCGCGGCAGGCGTGAGACGGCACTCCGTGTTGTGGCTCACGAAACCGTCGGAGAGGAACGAGTGGTCCGCGCTGTCGACTCGAATGGAGTAGACGGGCGCAGTCCCGGCGTCCTCGACCCGAGCCACCCGGGCGAAGTAGTACCTGCCATCGACGAGTGGTTCGACGGCGTCGATCACCTCTTGGCGACCGATCCGGGCTCGGATCTGCTCACCGTCGCGTTCCCAGCGGTCGACCCGATCAACGTTGTGTTCGCGCAGCCACTGTCGATCTGTCCAGGTCAGGCCGCCATGCGCTTGGATGAATTCCGCGACGAAGGGAACGTGGTCACTCGACATCGCGGTGCTGGTGCTCGGGACCTGTGACGGCTCACTGCCAAGCTCGAGTTGTTTGCACCCGAGGAACCCGATCTCGGCGGAGAACCGCCTCGCGTCCCGCCGGTTCGTGAGGCAGACCTTGATCTCGCCGTCGGCAGAGCGGCACAGCCGCGACACCACCCCGAACTCGAGCATCAGGCGCTGCACGTCGCCTGCGAGCGTGGCGCTCCGGGTCGAATAGCTGACCTGCATCGTGTGTCGCGCAACCAGCGCCGGCGAGCCACCCCCTTCGAACAGGGATTGCAGGAAGGCGCGTTTGACCGCGCTGTTTGCCCGCCAGATGAACTCCGGCACCCTCTCCTCGCGACTCTCGCCGGCTACCTGAGCGAGTTTCGATGCCCGCCACGCGGTCAGGTCCTCAACGTTGAGCTCGTAGAGCAACTGACCAGACCCGATCGTGCGGCTGCCGGTATGCCGGCGACCGCCCACGACCAGGTCGTACGCCGCGAGGACCACGTCGAAGTAGTGCGGATCAACATTGTTGAACCCGGCGCGGTCAGTGCTGACAAAGCCCTCGCTGACCCACGCGCCTGCCAGAACCGCTTCAGCCAGCTCTCGGTCGGTCGCACAAGCCGGCGAGACCGAACCCCGGGCCAGCGCTACTCGATCCCCCGCCGAGATCTCACTCGCGAGCTTCCACAGCAGGGTCGGGACGCCGGCGATATCGACAAGACACAGGACCGGGTGGTTAGGGGTGCCGGTGAGGGAGAATCCCTCGTCCGTGGTGATCCGCAGTGTCTCGTGGGTGCCTGAGTGAAAGAGCTTTGAGGCAACAACCGGATCGCCGTTACGATCCAGAATCTTCAGGTCGATGTCGGTGTCGGAGTTCGGTGCGACGCCGTCGATCAGGCGCCCGATCTCTACCGACGATCCGTCCGCCATCCGGATCCGGGTGTCCCCCGTCACGCAATAGCGCATCGCGGCTGGCGGGTCGTCGCCCGGGGAGCCGAAGTTGCCCTGGCCGTCGACCAGCGGCAGGCGCATCGCCCAGGGCTGCGCGAGCCGAACCAAGGTGTCGTAGATCGCGCTGTCGCCGTGCGGGTGGTACTGCCCCATCACGTCACCCACAACCCGGCTGCACTTGGAGTAGCCGCGGTCCGGGCGGTATCCGCCGTCGTACATCGCGTACAGCACCCGGCGGTGAACCGGCTTCAGCCCGTCGCGGACGTCGGGCAGCGCCCGGGAGACGATGACTGACATCGCGTAGTCGAGGAAGCTGCGCTGCATCTCGACTTCGAGCCCGACCGGTTCGACCCGGCCTCCTCCGCCGGTGGGCGGCACTGTGACGTCAGATGTCACCGATGATCTCCTCGGTCGTTCCGGTCTGGGGCTGGTTCGGGCGATGACACCCGGTTCGGTGGCACGCGGCTAGATGTCAAGGAATCGGACGTCCTTCGCGTTGCGGGTGATGAAGGAACGACGCGCCTCGACGTCCTCCCCCATCAGCACGCTGAACATCTCGTCCGCGGTGGCGGCGTCGTCGAGGGTGACTTGAAGCAGCACCCGGGTCTCAGGGTTCATGGTGGTTTCCCAGAGCTCTTCGGCGTTCATCTCGCCGAGGCCCTTGTAGCGCTGCACACCTTCGTCCTTCGGCAGCTTCTTGCCCGCCGCCGTTCCCGCCTCGATCATCCCGTCCCGCTCCCGGTCGGAGTAGGCGTAGTCCGGCGGGTGCGGCTTGTTCCACTTCAGCTTGTACAGCGGCGGTTGCGCGAGATAGACGTGACCGGCCTCGATCAGCGGCTTCATGAACCGGAACAGCAACGTCAGCAGCAAGGTCCGGATGTGCTGACCGTCGACGTCCGCATCCGCCATCAGCACGATCTTGTGGTAGCGCAACTTCGCAATGTCGAACTCGTCGTGGATGCCGGTGCCGAGGGCGGTGATCAGCGCCTGGACCTCGGTGTTCTGCAGGACTCGGTCGATCCGCGCCTTTTCAACGTTGATGATCTTGCCGCGGATCGGAAGGATCGCCTGGTAGACCGGGTTGCGCCCACCCTTCGCTGACCCACCCGCGCTGTCGCCTTCGACGACGTAAAGCTCACATTCCTCCGGGTTTGTCGACTGGCAGTCCGCGAGTTTGCCGGGCAGGCCACTGGACTCGAGCAGGCCCTTACGGCCTCGAGCGAGATCCCTGGCCTTGCGCGCGGCCAACCGGGCCTGCGCGGCGGCGGCCGACTTCGACACGATGATCTTTCCCTCGCGCGGGTTGCGTTCGAACCACGAGCCCAGCCAGTCGTTGCACGCCTTCTGCACGAACGACTTCGCCTCGGTGTTGCCCAACTTGGTCTTGGTCTGGCCCTCGAACTGCGGCTGGGCGATCTTCACCGACACGATCGCGGTCAGCCCTTCCCGGACGTCGTCGCCGGTGAGGTTGTCGTCCTTGTCCTTGAGGATCTTCTGGTCGCGCGCGAACTTGTTGACGACCGTGGTGAGCGCGGCGCGGAATCCCTCCTCGTGGGTGCCACCCTCGTGGGTGTTGATCGTGTTGGCGAAGGTGTACACGCTCTCCGCATAGGTGGAGTTCCACTGCATCGCGACCTCGAGCGCCATGTGCTGCGCGGTGTCGTCGTTGTGGAAGTGGATCACCGAGTCGTGCGCCGCGACCTTGGTCGCGTTGAGGTGCTTGACGAAGTCTTCGAGCCCGCCCTTGTAGTGGTAGACGTTCTCGGTCGGTACCTCGTCGCGCTCGTCGCGCAGCGTGATCGACAACCCGGCGTTGAGGAACGCCATCTCCTGTAACCGCCGGCCGAGGGTCTCGTAGGAGTACACCGTGGTCTCGAAGATCCCCGGGTCGGCCCAGAACGTGACCGTCGTGCCGGTCTCGGTGGTCGCCGCACCCTTCTTCAGCTCGCCGATCGGCTTTCCGCCGTCGACGTAGGCCCGGTTCCACACAAACCCGTCCTTGTTGATCTCCACCTCGAGCCGGCTCGACAGGGCGTTGACCACGGAGGCGCCCACGCCGTGCAGACCACCGGAGACGGCGTAGGACTTGCCGTCGAACTTGCCGCCGGCGTGCAGCGTGGTGAAGATGACGTCGACAGCCGGACGCTTCTCGACCGGATGCTTGTCGACCGGCATGCCGCGCCCGTTGTCGACGACCCGGACGCCCCCGTCGGCGAGCAGTGTGCACACGATCGTGTCGGCGTGCCCGGCGAGGGCCTCGTCGACGGCGTTGTCGACGACCTCGTACACGAGGTGGTGAAGGCCGCGTTCACCGGTCGAGCCGATGTACATGCCGGGCCGTTTGCGCACCGCCTCGAGACCCTCGAGAACGGTGATCGATCGCGCGTCGTAGGACAACAGGGTCTCCTGATCTTGCGCAGGGCTCATTACGGCGCCAAAACTCGCCAGAACCGATCTGAGCCGCTCCCACGGGATTTACCTTCGTCCAGTCTACCCGTGAGTACGACGAGAAAGGCCCATTAGGGGTACCTGTGGACGGGTGTGGCGCACGAGAACGGGTGTCGATTGGTCCCCCCACGCGGGGACGGCGGCTGATGCGCGTCCGGGCCGATCAGCCGTAGGTGTCGCGTGGGCCGCGGCCGCTGACCCGCAGACGGCCGTGCCGCCAGTCCGGCGCGGTCGGCCCGCGAACCGTGATTCGGGTCACGACCTGCGGGCCGACCTCGGCGGCGATCCGCTCGAGCAGCTGTCCCGACAGCAACCGTAGTTGGGTGGCCCAGGCGCTGGACTCAGCGACACACGTGAGCGCAGTCCCTTCCAGCCGCTCCGGC
>DATJWM010000128.1:0-46770 GCA_035501255.1 Mycobacteriales bacterium
CGCCCGGCACACGCGAGCGGTGTTCGGCACGACGGTCGCCGCCGCAGCCGCCGCGAGCTCGGGAAGGGCGGACATCTCGCCGACCACGCCGTGCTGCACCTCACTGGTGACGACGGCAGTGTGGTCAGGCGCGACGAGCGCGCGCAGGTCGATCGGCATGGGCGCAGCCTAGAAGGTCAGGACGCCACGAGCGGCGAGCTCGCCGGCTTCCATCGCGTGCACCGCCTGCGTCATATCGGCCAGGTCGTAGGAGGCCGAGACCAATTCGTCAAGCTTCAGCCGCCCTCGCTGGTAGAGGTCGACGTACTTGCGCACGTCGTCCTGCGGCCGGGACGAGCCGTAGCGGCAACCGAGTACCGACTTGTCGAGGTACATCGACGCGACGTTGTACGACGCCTCGTCGGTCGCGGCCGGGACGCCGAGCATGACGCACGTGCCCCCCCAGTCGAGGAGGTCGATGGCCGCCCGGATCAACCCCACGTGCCCGACGCACTCGAACGCGTAGTCCACGCCGGTCGGGGCAAGATCCCGGACGGCGTCGGTGCTGTCCAGGAAGTCGGTCGCACCGAAGACGGTCGCGATCTCACGCTTGGTTGGGTTCGTGTCGACCGCGATGATCTGCGCCGCGCCCGCCAGCGCAAGTCCCTGGATGACGTTGAGCCCGATCCCGCCGACCCCGATCACGAGCGCACGCGCACCCTCCGGCACCTTCGCCCGGTTGAGCACGGCTCCGACGCCGGTGAGAACGCCACACCCGACCAGCGAGGCGGACTGCATCGGCACGTCGGCAGGGATCGGCACGCACTGGTTCGCCTTGACGACGGTCAGGTCCGAAAACGCCGACACGTTCGCGAAGTTGTAGGTCGCCTGGTCCCGCCACGTGTAGGGCTGCGGTCGCTGACCGAACGTCGAGCGGCACATGGTCGGCTGGCCGCGATCGCAGAACTGGCACGCCCCGCAATTCCCGAGCGTGGACAGGACGACGTGATCACCCTCTTTGACGGTCGTGACCGAGGATCCGACCGCCTCGACGACCCCCGCGCCCTCGTGCCCGAGCACGACGGGTACCGGGAACGGGATGGTGCCGTTGATCACCGACAGGTCGCTGTGACACAGCCCCGCCGCCTTGATCCGCACGGCGACCTCGCCAGGCCCCGGGTCCCGCACGGCCAGGTCGTCGACGACCTGGAAGTCAGTTCCGTCGTACACGACTCCGCGCATCAGTTCTCCGCTTCGGGTGGTAGGTCAGTGATCGACGATCGCACTCAGCTCGGCCACACGATCGCTTGCATCTCGCTGTAGGCGTAGAGACCGAACGAGCCGCGGTCGCGCCCGACGCCGCTCTGCTTGAAGCCACCGAACGGCGCCTCCATCTGCTGGGTGACGGTGTTGATGTCGACCGTGCCCGCCTGGAGCTGCCTGGCGATCCGGTAGGCACGGGCAGCATCCTTCGACCACACGTAGTTGATCAGTCCGTAGGACGAGTCGTTTGCCAGCGCTATCGCTTCGTCCTCGCTGTCGTAAGCCATGACGGCGACAACCGGCCCGAAGATCTCCTCCGAAACGATCGTCATATCGTTGCGGCAGTCGACGAACAGGGTCGGCGCGACGTAGAAGCCCTTGGCGATGTCCGGTCGCTCGCCACCGGCGAGCAGGGTTGCGCCTTCTTCCTTGCCCTTCGCGATGTAGCCGTCGATCCGCTCCCGGTGGGCGGCCGAGATCACCGGGCCCACAACCGTGTCGGGCGCCGTCGGGTCGCCGACCTTCAGCGCCTTCGCGTACGCCGTGAGGCCGTCGACGACCTGGTCGTAGACGGCCCGCTGCGCGTAGACCCGGGTCGGCGCGGTGCAGATCTGGCCGCTGTAGAAGCTGAACGTCGACCCGATCGCGCCGATCGCAGCCTGGAGGTCCGCGTCCTCGCAGACGATCGCGGCACCCTTGCCGCCCAGCTCCATCAACACCCGCTTCATGGCGCCGCCCGCGACCGCGCCGATGGCGCGCCCGACCGCAGTGCTTCCGGTGAAGCTGATCATGTCGACGTCCGGTGAGTCGACCGACGCCTCGCCAACGGCCAGTGAGGTGCCACTGATGACGTTGAGCACGCCGGGCGGGAGACCCGCTTCCTCGATCGCCTCGGCCATCTTGATCACCGACAGCGGATCCTGCGGCGCCGGCTTCACCAACAAGGTGTTGCCCATTGCGAGCGCCGGGGCGATCTTGCCGGCGGGGTTGGCCCACGGGTTGTTGTACGACGTGATGCATGTGACGACGCCGACCGGTTGCCGCACGACGAGCGCGCCGGTCAGCCCGCCCTTCGACAGTGGCGTGCTCTCGCTCACCGTGGGCGGGAGCGGGATCTCGGTCTGCTCGAGCGCGCCCTTCGCATAGCGGCGGAACCGCTGGACCCCGATGTTGATCTGAAGCGCCTTGACGGTTGCCGAGGTCGCACCGGTCTCGGCTTGGGCGATTTCGGCGTACTCATCGCCGTTTTTGGCGATGACGTCCGCGACCCGGTGCAAGATCGCCGAGCGCTCCTCCGGCGAGGTTGCCGCCCATCCCGGCAGCGCCGCCTTCGCCGCGGCGGCGGCGTCGTACACCTGCTGGCGGGAGGCTTCCGGCGCGCGGCCGACGACCTGTTCGGTCGCGGGGTTGATGACGTCGTAGTGGCCGTTCGCCGGCTCGACCCATTCGCCGTTGATCAGCAGGCGGTACGCGGTGTCGTCGTTCACGTGCGCGAGCGTATCTGACGGCTCGTCAGGTTTTCGACAGCCCGTCGGGCGCAGATCTCCGTGATGGGCCACAGCCGTCTCGCTGCTGAGCAGCGACGGGCTCGACGCCACCTATCTCGCGGCTAACCTGCAGCCCGATCAGAAGCCGCGTGCCGAGCCGGAGGCCGATCTGACCATCAGCGCTCAGGGGTGCTGGCTGCTGACCGAGATAACCTCACCGGTGAGGTAGGACGCGTAGTCGCTCGCCAGGAAGATGATCACGTTCGCGACTTCCCACGGCTCGGCGGCACGGCCGAATGCTTCGCGCGCGGTGAGTTCGGCCAACAACTCCTCGGTCGTGACCTTCGCGAGGTTCTCGTGCATCGCCAGCGACGGTGCGACCGCGTTGACCCGTACGCCGTACTCGATGGCCTCGACGGCCGCCGTGCGGGTCAAGGCCATCACGCCCGCCTTCGCCGCGGCGTAGTGGGCCTGCCCCACCTGAGCGCGCCAGCCGATGACGGATGCGTTGTTCACGATCGCGCCGCCGTGTCCGCTCGCCTTCAGTCGCTTGAGCGCCTCGCGGGTGCAGCGCATCGTGCCGTTCAGCGTGATGTCCAGAACGCGGGTCCACTGTTCGTCCGTCATGTCGACGAGCTCCGCGGTGCCGCCGAGTCCGGCGTTGTTGATCAGGACGTCGAAGTCCCCGACCGCGTCGAACATTGCCTGAACGTCGGACTCAACGGTGACGTCGCAGGGAACGGCGACCGGCATCGCACCCATCACTTCGGCGAGACGCTCCGCGGACTCCGCGAGGCGGCGTTCGTGCTTGTCGCTGATCGCGACCGTTGCCCCTTCCTCGGCGCATCGCTTCGCGGTGGCGAACCCGATCCCCGTCCCGGCCGCGGCCGTGACGAGCACCCGCTTGTGCTCGAGCAACTGATGGCCGGTCGGGTACGGCGGGGCGCTGCTCACGACGCCGGTTGCTCGGCGGCGGCGCGCGCCTTCATCAACTCCATGTAGTCGAGCATCGGCAGCCGATCAATCCCGACCTCGTCGGGGATCCGTGCGGCAAGCTCATCGAGCGTCCAGCGGCCGTCCTTCGCGATCTCCTTGATCTCGCGAGGCTGACTCCATAGCGCAATCCTCCCGCCCACGACGGTGTAGGTCTGGCCGGTGATCGACCTCGCCGCATCGGAAAGCAGGTACGCCACCATTGGCGCGACATCCTCCGGCTCGCCCGTTTCCGCGGTCCCCCCGGGCACGTTCGCCTGCATCCGGGTGCTCGCGACCGGCGCGATCGCGTTCGCGTTGATGCCGTAGCGCTCAAGGCCGAGAGCGGCACTTCGCATCAGCGCCACGATTCCACCCTTGGCTGCGGCGTAGTTCGCCTGCGCAACGCTGCCCCACATTCCGACGCCGGAGGTGAACGCGACGAGCGACCCGCCGCCCTCCTGCTTGCGCATGACCGCCGACGCCGCCCGGAACACGGTAAACGTGCCCTTCAGGTGGGTGCTGATGACCGAGTCCCACTCGTCCTCGGACATGTTGAACAGCATCCGCTCGCGCAGGATTCCGGCAACCGTGACGACGCCGTCGATCCGGCCGAATCGATCCACCGCGGTCGACACCAGGCGCTCACCCGCGGCCATGGTGGAAATGTCGTCGGCCAACGCGATCGCCGTCCCGCCGGCCGCCTCGATCTCCTTCACCACGTCGTCAGCGACCTCGCTCGACGGCTCGGCGCCATCCATGCTCACGCCGTAGTCGTTGACGATCACCGACGCGCCCTCCGCCGCGCACAGCATCGCGACCGCGCGACCGATCCCGCGACCCGCACCGGTGACGGCAATGACCTTGTCGGAAAGGAACCCAGGCATGAGCGGGAGCCTATCCGGAGCGCCTCCGCGACCTAGACGATGATGACCTCTGGGGCGGCATCACAGGTGCGGTTCGTCAAGGTCGAGGCGACAGCGGGCGGTCAGCCCCGGGGTACGACGAACCGCCGGAGGGTCGCACCGCGGGGCGACAAGTCGGCCCACGGCCCGTCGACGTCGAACACCGCAATCCCGCTGGTCGGGAACGAACGCGCGATCTCCGCCCGCGCTTTCGCCTCGCCCCGGCTGTCGTCGAGGTCGTGGGCGAGCGCATGGATCGTCGGATTGTGCCCGACGAGCGCGAGGGTGCGATGCTCCTCGGCCGCGCCGCACACGATCGCGAGCAGGTCCTCGACGCCGCCGTCGTAGATACCGCGGTCGTTGTGAACCGGACAGGTCGAGCTCGCCGCCGCGGCCATCGCGGCCCAGGTCTGTACGGCGCGGGTCGCCGGTGACACGACCGCGAGGTCCGGCATTATCTCGGCGTCGCGCAGCCACTGACCGGCGACAGCCGCGTCGCGCAAGCCGCGCGGCGCGAGCTCGCGCACGAAGTCGCTCGCGCCTTCTTGTTGCGCCTTCGAGTGCCGAACCAGCACCAACATGTGGCTCATCGTCCCGACGGTAGCCAACGACGCCGCCGATTCAGGTGCGGTCGGTGCCGACGATCCCCACGAAGCTCACCATCTCCCCCGGGTAACCGCCGAGGTTGTGCGTGAGCGCCAACGAACGCTTCCCGTAGGTCGAGATCCGCCGCTCGTCCGGCACGTCACCGCGCAGCTGTAACCACGCCTCGAACATCATCCGCAGCCCGGAGGCACCGACCGGATGCCCGAAGGACTTCAGACCGCCGTCGGGGTTGACCGGAAGCTCGCCATCGAGGTCGAAGGTGCCGGCCAGCTCCTCCTTCCACGCCGTGCCACGCGCGCAAAACCCCAGGTCCTCCATCAAGACGAGCTCGGTCGGAGTGAAGCAGTCGTGCACCTCGGCCATCGCCAACTCAGCGCGCGGGTCGGTGATCCCGGCTTGTGCATAGGCGTCGGCCGCCGACGCGGCGACCTCGGGAAAGTAGGTGTAGTCATACGTCGGGTCTTCCAGCCCGCTTCCGTTGCCGGCAACGAAGGACAGCGCCTTGATGAACACCGGGCGATCGGTGTAGCGATGTGCGTCCTCGACCCGGCAGACGATCGCGGCCGCTGAACCGTCGGCCACCCCAGCACAGTCGAACACCGACAAACCTCCGGCGACCGGCGGCATCGCGAGGAGCTTCTCTACCGGCCACTCCTTGCGAAACTGCGCCTTCGGGTTCTTCGCGCCGTTTGCGTGGTTCTTCGATGCGATCCGGGCCAGGACCGTCCGCATCTCTTCGGGGTCGACGCCGTAGCGCTTCGCGTACGCCGGCACGATCATCGAGAACATCGCCGCCGCGGTGAGCGACCGCTGGGTGCCGTCGTTCGGGATCGGGAAAGCGTTCAGACCCTGGTAGCCGGAGTCCTTCACCTTCTCGACGCCGACCGCCATCGCCAGGTCGTAGGCGCCGGACGCGACCGCGTACGCCGCCTGCCGCAGCGCCTCCGATCCGGTCGCGCAGTAGTTCTCCACCCGGGTGACCGGCTTGCCTTCGAGTCCGAGCGGCCGGGCCAGCATGATGCCGCTCATCCCCGACTGGGCAGTCCCGAGCCAGTAGGCGTCGACGTCGTCCTTGCTGACGCCGGCCGCCGCGAACGCATCGCCGGTCGACTCGCGCAGCAGGTCGTCGGCGCCCTTGTCAAAGTGCTCGGCGAATCGGGTGCAACCCATCCCGACGATCGCCACCCGATCACGGATCCCATGCGAGCTCATGCGGACTCAACCTCCCGGACCGGTCGGGCCTTCCAAAAGTAGTTCGCGATCCCGTCGGCGGTGAACAGCCGGCGGAAGGTCATCTCGACCCGCATGCCCACCTCGACCTCCTCGGGCGTCACGTCGGTGAGCTCCACCGGCAGCCGTTCGCCGTCGTCGAAGTCGACGACCGCAAACACAACCGGTGGGCTCGGCGAGTACGCGAGCCGGTCGACCGTGAACGTCGTCACCGTGCCCCGCTGGTCGCTCAGCACGCCCGATGCGGACGCCAGCCCGAACTTCCAGTTCGTGTTTCGTCCCGCGGCACTCGCCGAGGGCCGACTCGGCTCCGGCCGGCGGGGGGGCTCGACCGCGAGGAAACCTCGCCAGGCGAGGTAGCGCCCGTACGCCACCGGCGTACCGGTCATGATCTGCGCCGCCACCGGCTCGATCGGCGCGTAACGGGATAGCGCATCGGTGGCGCGGAAGACAAAGGCGTCCGCACCGTCGGACAGGACGAGCAGCACGACGACTTGTCCGGGGGTGGCGGTCTCCAGCGCGCGCGCGAGCAGCAGGCCGGGCGCAGCGGCCCCCGGGTTCCCGACGGTCGCCGAGAGCCGGTCTGCGACCCGGTCGGCCGCAACCCCCGACGCTCGTGCGGCCGCGGCGCACGCCCGATCGTGCAGGCCGGCGACGACCAGCGCGTCGACCGCCGCAGCATCGATTCCCGCCTCACCCAGCGCGAGCTTGAACACCTCGGTCGCGAGCGGGACGTAGCGCGTCTCGCCGAACCGCTCCTCCCACAACCGCGAACCGGCGTCGCCCGGCGGGCGCCACCGGTCGAGGAACTCCTCCGAGAGTGCCGCTGTGCCGATCAGCTCGGCAAGGATCGGACCGTCGGCGTCGGACCCGATCAGCATGGCCGCGGCCGCGTCGCCGCCCGCCGACTCGTCGGCCGACCCGGGACGCCCGTTACGAACATCGCTGCCGATCACGAGCGCGGGAGCCGTGCCGTCGAGCGCCGCGCGGATCGCACCGGCCGCGGAGCGCACCGATCCCACGGCGTCGTAGGCACCGGCCGTTCGGTCGAGCCGGAGCGCCGCGTGGATGGCGGTGGCGTTCGTCTTGTCGAGGTAGGCGGGCGTCGTGGTCGCGAACCACAACGCCCGCGGAGCGGGGCCGCCCGTTCGCCGCAGCCGCCGACCGGCCTCGACCGCCATCGTGGTGGAGTCCTCGTCGTAGGACGCGATCGACCGGGTGCCCTTGCCGCCCCCGGTACCGACGAGCGGAGCGATCTGGGTACGGTCGAGCCGGCCGTGCGGGAGGTGAACGCCCCAACCGAGAATGCCGCGCATGTATACATTCTACGATTCGCGGATCAACCGCGAGTCGGGTCAGGGATTGGCGCTGGAGTAGCGCGCGAGCCGTTTGGCCATTCCGCCGACGATCATGGTGAGAATCGCCGTGAGTAGCCAACCGGTTCCCGGGACGACCGGCTCGAACGCACCCGCCCACGTGATCCGGGTGCCGTCACCGTCGGGATCGCAGGAGACGATCGCCCGGTAGTCGCGCATCGGCATGCGCCCGAGCGTCGTGTAGGCGAGGTAGTGCGGCGCGTCGTACTCGAGGATCTGCTCGCGCGAGCCCATCAGCTTGGTCCCGAGTCGGCGGACCGCACCGACGCCACCGGGCGGAGGATCGCCCTCGACCTCCCAGGACGAGTGCCGCACCATCGGTCCCGCCCACCGTGACCAGGAGGTCGCATCCGCCAAGAGGGCAAACACCCGCTCCGGCGACGCGGTCGAGTAGGCCCGGATGTCGAAGGACCGCACGGCGCTACCAGCCCTTGTACGTCGGGTCGCGTCGCTCGACGAACGCCCGGACGCTCTCGTTGGCATCCTCGGTCGTCATCACCAGCTCTTGCGCCCAGGTCTCCTCGCGGAGCGCGGTCTCGCGGTCGACGTCGAGCGCCCGGTTCACGAGCTGCTTGGTCATTGCGAGCGTGCGGGTCGGTCCGGCGGCGAGCCGCTCCGCGAGAGCGCGCGCCGTGGGCATGACCTCCTTCGGCGGAACCAGCCGGGACACCAGACCCAGCCGGTCCGCCTCGGCGGCGGGCACGTCGTCGCCGAACAGGTAGAGCAGCTTCGCGCGTGCCGGCCCGATCAGCCGGGTCAGGAGGTAGGCGCCGGCGGCGTCCGGGGCGATCCCGCGACGGACGAACACCGGCACGAACTTCGCGTGCTCGGACATCACGACGATGTCGCAGGCGAGCGCGAGGTGCATGCCCGCACCCGCCGCGGTGCCGTTCACCGCGGCGATCACCGGCTTGTCGCAGTCGAGCACGGCCGTCACCGCCGCCTGCCAGCCGGTGGCGATCCCCCGGGACACATCGCCCTGCGCGCGCTCCGGCGCGCCCTCGGGCTTGGGCGGCGTTGGCATCGGCACCCGCAGGTCCGCACCGGTGCAGAACGCCTTGTCCCCCGCGCCGGTGAGAACGACCGCGCGCACCGCAAGGTCCTCGCTCGCCTCGCGAAGTGCCGCCACCATCGCGTTGCGGACCACATAGTCGAGGGCGTTGAACGCCTCTGCCCGGTCAAGGGTGATGGTGACGATCCCACCGGAGCGTTCGACGATCAGGCCGTCGACGACGTCAGTCACTGCTGCCCTCCGAACTGCTCGCGCAATTTGAACTTCAACACCTTGTTCAAGGTCTCGTTACGGGGCAAGCGATCGACGACTTCGAGCCTCTCGGGGATCTTCTGCCGCATCAGTCCGGCGTCGGCGCACCAGGCGGTCATCTCCTCGAAGGTGATCGGATCCTCGCCGTCGACCTGCTCGACCACCGCGACGACGAGCTCGCCTCGCTCCTCGTCCGGCACGCCGATGACCGCGACCTCGCCGACCTTGGGGTGGGTGAACAGGACGTCTTCGAGCTCGCGGGCGGAGATGTTCTCGCCCTTGCGGATGATGACGTCCTTGAGCCGGCCGGTGAGTCGCAGGTGCCCGTCAGGGCGAAGAACCCCGAGGTCACCCGTGCGGAACCAGCCGTCCTGGTCGAACGCGACCCGCGTCGCGTCCGGGTCGGTGTAGCCGAGACACACCACCTCGCCCCGCACCCGGACTTCGCCTTCTTCGTCGGGGCCCGCGACCGCACCGTCCTCGGTGACGATCCGCACCTGCGCACCGATCACCGGTTTGCCGTCGCTGTTCGCCAGCTGTTCGTCCGTGTCGTGGGGCGAGCCCATGGCGATCATCGGCACCTCGGTCATGCCGTACCCATGCACAAGCCGAACGCCCATCTCGCGCTCGATGTCGTAGAACAGCTCGGGCGGTTTCGCGGCGCCGCCACCCGACATGATCCGCAACGTCGGGATGATCGGCGTGTCCGCAGACGTGCGCTGGACGCCGAGGAACATCTGGTAGAACGCCGTGCTCCCGCCGCACATCGTGACCCCGAGATCGCGATACGCGGCCACCGCGTCCGCGGGCACGAATGCCTCGATCAGCACGGCACCGAAACCCGCGGCAAGCATCATCAGCAGATAGTCGGGGCCGGCGATGTGCGAGTAGGGGAACGCGATCGATCCGAGGTCCTCGGGTGACATGTCGAGCGCCGCACCCAGACCGCGACCGCCGGCCATCAACGTGCGGTCGCAGTGCTGGACACCCTTGGGCTCCGACGTTGTCCCCGAGGTGTAGTAGACCCATCGAACGTCCTCGCCGGAGACCGGAGGCGCCGGCAACCCGGAAGGATCGCCGACCGGCAGCTCGGTGCCGATCTCGAGGATCGTCGGTGAGCGCTCGAGATCGGTCGCCAGCTCGCGCGCCATCGCCCCGTAGTCACGGTCGCGCCACACACCGGGTACGACGAAGAAATCGGGCCGGCTGTGGCGCAACACCGCCGCGACCTCGCGCTCACGGTACAGATGCAGGACCGGATTCTGGACCGCTCCGAGACGAGCGAGGGCCATCGAGATCAGGATGCTCTCGACCCGGGTCGGCAGCTGCCAGCTGACCCGGGAGCCCGGGCCGACGCCGAGGGACAACAGGCCCGCCGCCACCTGCTCGGTGCGCGCCGCAAGCTCACCGAACGTGACCTGGGCCCCACCAGGCTCGATCAACGCGACCCGGTCGCCGGAGAGCTCCGCCCGACGCCGGACCAGCTCCCAGATCGTGGGTGCCTCGAGAAGCGGTGGTGCCATAGCCATCAACCTAGACGGGTCACGCGCCGTAGACAGGAGTCGGCGACGGCGCCGCGGCGAGCAGTTCGCGAACGACCGGGCCGAGCTCGGCCGGCTCCCACCGCGCGCCCTTGTCCTTCTTCGGGCCGTGCTGCCAACCGTCGGCCACGCTGACGATGCCGCCCTCCACCTCGAAGACCCGGCCGGTGACCTCGCGGGACTCCGCCGATCCGAGCCAGACGACGAGTGGAGAGACGTTCTCGGGTGCCATCGCGTCGAACCCGCGCTCCGGCGCCTTCATCATCTCGGCCATGACCGTCTCGGTCATCCGGGTCCTGGCCGATGGCGCGATCGCGTTGGCGGTCACGCCGTAGCGAGCAAGCTCGGCAGCCGCGATCAGCGTCATCGCCGCGATCCCGGCCTTCGCGGCCGAGTAGTTCCCCTGGCCGACGCTGCCCATCAGGCCCGCGCCGGAGGAGGTGTTGACGATCCGGGCGTCGACGGTCGCTCCGCTTTTCGACTGCTCCCGCCAGTAGGCAGCCGCGTGCCGCAGGGTGCAGAAGTGCCCGCGCAGATGCACCCGGATGACCGCGTCCCATTCCTCGACGGAGGTGTTGACCAGCAGTCGGTCGCGCAGGAACCCCGCGTTGTTCACGAGGACGTCGAGGCGCCCGAACTCCTCGATCGCGGTCCCGATGAGTGCCGCCGCGCCGTCCCAGTCGGCGACGTCGCTGGTGTTGGCAACCGCCTGACCACCGGCGGCGCGAATCTCCTCGACCACCCGTTGCGCGGGAGCCGCGGAGGCACCCTCGCCCTCGCGAGAGGTGCCGATGTCGTTCACGACGACGGCCGCACCCTCCCCGGCGAACGCGAGCGCGTGCGCTCGACCGAGACCGCCGCCGGCGCCAGTGACGATGACGACCCGGTCGTCGCAGATCCCCACGCTGGCGCTCTCCTTCATCCCCGGGCGGAAACGTTTCTGACGAGGCGTCAGGTTATCGTTGCGGCGTGGATCTTCGCGACTCGCCCGAGGAGGCCGAGTTCCGGGCCGAGTTGCGCGACTGGCTCGCGCACGCGCTACCGACCCTTGCGGACAAGCCGCACCACACCGACTGGCCGGGCCGTCGCGAGTACGACACGACCTGGCAAACGAAGCTGTTCGAGGCTGGGTACGCCGGGATCAACTGGCCGACGGAGTACGGCGGCCGCGGATCCTCGCCCACCGAGCACCTGATCTACCTCGAGGAGACCGAGCGGGCAGGTGCGCCGTACGTCGGGGTCAACTTCGTCGGGCTGCTGCACGCCGGTCCGACAATCGCGGCGGAGGGCGACGCCGACCAGCGCGCGGCCCATCTGCCGCGGATCTTGCGCGGCGAGGAGATCTGGTGTCAGGGGTTCAGCGAACCGAGCGCCGGATCTGACCTCGCGTCGATGCGCACCCGTGCGACCCGGGACGGCGACCACTACGTCGTCAACGGACACAAGATCTGGACCTCGCACGCCGAGGTGGCGGACTTCTGCGAACTTCTCGTCCGTACCGATCCGGACGCCCCGAAGCACCGAGGCATCAGCTGGCTGATGATGCCCATGGACTCCCCGGGTCTGGAGATTCGGCCGCTGAAGACGCTGCGTGGGTCGACCGAGTTCAGCGAGCTGTTCTTCGACGACGTCCGCATCCCGGTGTCGAACCGGATCGGCGAGGAGAACGACGGTTGGCGGGTCACCATGGTCACCCTGTCCTTCGAGCGCGGCACCGCCTGGGTCGACCAGATCGTCAACTCGATTCAGCTGATCGAGGACTTGACCAAGATTGCGCGCACGGTCACGAGCCGGACCGGATCCGCCTGGGACGACCGTGGTCTGCGCCGCGACATCGGCCACATCGCCGCCGAGTTCGACGGCCTGTGGGCGCTGACCAAGCGCGGGGTGAGCGAGGCCAGCACCGGATCCGGCGTACCCGGCCCGAGCGCGTCCGTGCTGAAGTTGCGCTACACCGAGGCGCGGCAGCGCCTGATGGACCTCGGGGCTCGGGTCCTCGACCGCGCGTCGTTGTCCCGCACCGACATCGCCGGCCTGCCCAACTCGACCTGGACCGAGGAACGGCTGAACTCGCTGTCCTACACGATCGCCGCCGGCACCTCGCAGATCCAGCGCAACATCATCAGCGAGCGCATCCTGTCGATGCCGAAGGAGCGGTAGCGCCCGTGTTCTTCTTGCCCAGC
Source organism: Mycobacteriales bacterium (assembly GCA_035501255.1). GTDB lineage: Bacteria > Actinomycetota > Actinomycetes > JAFAQI01 > JAFAQI01 > JAFAZI01. The sequence goes on from DATJWM010000128.1 coordinate 12,807, forward strand.
GAGGACCAGCTCGACCTCCAGCGAGGCGTCCGCGAGTTGCTGGCCGCCCGCCTCCCGCTGGACCGGCTGGAGGACGGGTTCGATCCGGCCCTGTGGCGCGAACTTACCGAGACCGGCGTGTTCGGGTTGCGTTGCGACCTCGGGCTCGGCCTCACCGAAGCGGCGCTCGTGTTCGAAGAACTCGGCCGCGCGGCCGTTCCAGGCCCCACCGTGGGGACGTTCCTCGCCGCCGGGGTGGCCGAGGGTCCGGTCAGCGTTCTCGACCCGCACCAGCAGCCGCTGCTGGTAAGCGATCTCGACGTCTGCGCAGCAATCCTGGTGCTCGACCCGGCCGGTCCGCGCGTGATTGCGCCGGTCGTCGGCACCGCGCTCGCGGAACCCCTCGATCCGCTCACCCCGCTGCACGAGCTCGCCGAGGTCCCGCCCGAGGTGGGCACCCGGCTCGACGTACCGATCGATCGAGTGCGACTGGAGGGCGCGCTGCTGACGGCGGCGCTGTCGGTCGGCCTCGCCGCCCGCCTCACGGAGCTGGCCGTCGACTACGCCAAGCAGCGCGAACAGTTCGGCCGCCCGATCGGGTCCTTCCAGGCGGTCAAGCACCTGTGCGCGGACATGTTCGTCCGGACCGAGCTCGCCCGCGCCTCACTGCACAGCGCGGCGGTCATGCTCGACGACCCGCAGGCCGGCAGCGCTCCGCGCGCCGTCGCGGGGGCCAAGCAACTGGCCGACGAAGCAGCGACCACGAACGGGCGATCGGCCGTACAGATCCACGGCGGCATGGGCTTCACCTGGGAGGTGCCGGTCCACTTCCTGCTCACCCGCGCCTGGATGCTGGCCACCGACTTCGGTACGGCGGACGAGCACGCCGAGGACCTCGCCGCGCTGCTGTGAGCGACCTTCACCGGCTGGCGGGCGTCGCCCCGACCGCGATCGCGGTGGAGGACGGCGTAGGACAACTGTCGTGGGCAGAGCTCGACCGGCGGTCGACGTTGGTCGGCAACGGGGTCGAGGCGTTGGGCGCGATTCCGGGGACCCACGTGGCGATCTGCGTCAGCAACCGAACCGAGTTCATCGAGGCGTCGATCGGAGCCTGGCGGGCGGGCTGTTCCTACACGCCGGTCAAGACCGGGTGGACCGCGCGCGAGATCGGCGACGTGCTCGACAACGCCGAGACGCGGGTCGTCGTGACCGACCGAGAGGGCGCTCGCGCCGCCGCCTCGGAGCGCGGCCTTCCGGTCATCGATCTCGACGCGGACTACGAAGGCTGGCTCGCCGAGCAGTCGGACGCACCACTGACCGGCGAGCGCTTCGGGTTCAAGATGTCCTACACGTCCGGCACCACCGGCCGGCCGAAGGGCGTCCGGCTTCCGGGATCGGGCACGACACCCTTCGACCAAGCATGGGCCGGCCTCGCCTACTGGGCCGAGGTGCAGCAACTCCCGGGCGAAGGCGCGCACCTGTTCGTGTCCCGGCTGTTCAACGGGGCGCCGAACACGTTCGGGATGGGCGCAATGGCGCGCGGCGCGACGCTGCGGATCATGCGCAGCTGGGATCCGGCAGCCGCCCTCGCCGCGTTGGCGGCTCCTGACGTGACGTCCACGATCATGGTTCCGACCATGTTCCGGCAGCTGCTCGCGCTACCCGGCGTGGATCGCAGCGTCCGCCCGGCGCCACAGATCGTGACGATCCTGCACGGAGGCGAGCCGTGCCCGATCCCGCTGAAGGAGGCGATCGCCGACTGGTTCGGTGAGGTGCTGGTCGAGTACTACGGCTTCAGCGAGGGCGGATTCACCATCGTCGCGCCCGAGGAATGGCGCTCACGACCGGGCACCGTCGGCCGCCCGATCGGCGGGATGACGGTCAAGATCCTGGACGCGGATGGTCACGAGGTCGGCCCACACACCGAAGGCACGGTGTACTTCCAGCCGCCGCCCGGGCGCACCTTCAGCTACCAGAACGACTCGGCGAAAACCGCCGCCGCTTACCGCGGTGACGCCTACACCGTCGGTGACATCGGCTGGCTCGACGAGGACGGCTTCCTCTACCTGTGCGGCCGGGAAGCGGACGTCGTCGTGTCGGCCGGCGTCAACGTCTACCCGGCCGAGATCGAGCAGGCGCTCTTCGACGTACCCGGCGTGAGGGACCTGTGCGCGGTCGGCGGCCCGGACGACGAGCGCGCAGAGGCCGTTGTCCTGTTCGTCGCGCTCGCCGCCGGCACGGACAGCGACACCGTGCTCGCTGCACTCGACGCCGCGGCAACCGAGCGGCTCGCGGGCTACAAGCGCCCGCGGACAACCGTCGTCGTGGACGACATTCCCCGTGACCAGACCGGGAAGATGTTGCGCCGCGTGCTTCGTGACCCGCTCTGGGAGGGTCACGATCACTTTGCCGCTTCGGGCCCTTCCACGAGCACGCAGCGCGTGCCGGAGTAGATCGTCGGCATGCACTTGTTGCAGTGAACGCACAGGCCCTCGTCGTTCCTGCCGGCGCTCCACCGGGCGACCAGGTCCGGTTCGCGCAAAAGCGCGCGGCCCATCGCGACGAAGTCGAACCCGTCGTCGATCGCCAGCTGCGCGGTGTCGGGCCGGTTGACCCCGCCGAGGTAGATGAGCGGCATCCTCAGCGCCGCACGGAACTGCCGGGCGTAGGGCAGGAAGAAGCCCTCCTCGAACGGGTACGCCGGGAACAGCCGAGGGGCGATGAGGCGCATGCCCGGTCGTACATAGGCGGGCTGGGTCTCGAGCATCTCCGCCAGCGGCACGTCGCCGCGGAAGAAGTACATGGCGTTTTCCAGCGAACTTCCGCCGGTCAGCTCGATCGCGTCGAGCGCACCGTCGGCCTCCAGCTGCTGCGCGATCGGAATGCTCTCCTCGAGCCACAAGCCTCCGGCGACGCCGTCGCTCATCCCGAACTTCGCTGTGACCGCGATCGCGTCACCGACCTCCTCGCGCACTGCCCGCACGACCTCGCGGGGGAAGCGGGCGCGAGCCTCCCACGATCCGCCGTACTCGTCGGTCCGGCGATTAAGACGGGGACTCATGAAGGAGCTGAGCAGATAACCGTGGCCGAGATGCACCTCGACCGCGTCGAAGCCGGCCTCGATCGCGTTGCGAGCCGCTACCGCGAAGTGGTCCGTGATTCGTGCGAGATCCTCGGTCGTCGCGGCGGGGACGAACCCTTTCGCCGGTGGGCTGAACCGACGGCTCGGCGCGAGCGACTTCATCCGGTTCGACTTCGCGTCCGCGACCAGCCCGGCGTGGCCCAGCTGCGCGGTCACGGCCGCACCTTCGGCATGCGCGGCGTCAGTGACCCGCCGCAGCTCCTTCGCGGTATCGGCGTCGAGCACCAGACAGTGCCGCTGCACCCGACCGTCGGGGGACACCGCGCAGTAGGCCACGGTCGTCATGCCGACCCCGCCGCGCGCTACTCGGCTGTGGAACTCGACCAGCCGATCGGTCACCTGGCCCTTCGGCGTCGACCCTTCAAACGTGGCCGCCTTCACGATCCGGTTGCGTAACGTCAGCGGGCCGAGCCGAGCCGGTTCGAGGACGGACGGGACCGGGTCGCTCGCCATGAGCAGCACGGTATACCTGACGACCCGTCAGAAACAGCCCCTGATATCAACCGCCGATCGTTACACTCGCCCGGTGCCTGAGGACCTCGACAGCTGGTGGAGCCGGATCACGACGTCGATCGCCGCCTCGCGCCTCTTCCTGTGGATCAGCCCCGCGGTCGTTCCGCACATCGATCGCTTCATCCACCGGATCACCGGCGGCCGGGTCATGATCTCCGGCGGGATTCTGCCGTCGTTGATGCTCACCAGCGTCGGTGCGAAGTCCGGCCTGTCGCGCACGACTCCGCTCGCGGCGAAGCCGGAGGGCGACCACTGGTACGTCGTCGGCAGCAACTTCGCCCGGGAGGCCCATCCGGCCTGGTCGGCGAACCTCATCGCGAACCCGAACGCCGAGATCTCTTTCAACGGCAGCGATGTCGCGGTGGTCGCCCACCTCCTCACTCCCGAAGAGAAAGCAGACGTGTGGCCGCGGATCGTCAGGTTCTGGCCCAACTACGAGGTCTACGCCGAGCGAAGCGGGCGAGACCTGCGGGTCTTCCGGCTCGACCCTCGGTGAGCCCGAGAGGCCGACAACCGTGCGCGTCCTGATCACCGGCGGCACCGGGTACGTCGGTGCCTACACGGTGTCCGCCCTCCTCGCCGCCGGGCACGAGGTCCGCCTGCTCGTCCGCGACGAGGCGCGCCTCGCGCGCATCGTCGAGCCGGTCGGAGTCGATCTGGCCCGTCTGGAGGTCGTTGCCGGCGACATGACCGATCGGGTCGCCATCGATCGTGCGGTCGAGGGCGTCGACGCGGTGATCCACGCCGCGGCGGTGGTGGGAGCGCTCGACCGGGCCAGCGCGGCGCTCGCGCTCGAGACGAACGTGCGTGGCACCGAGAACGTCGTCACGGCTGCGCTGGCCGCGCACTGCGATCCGATCATCCATATCTCCAGCGTCGCCGCGGTCTATACCCCGGATGCGCCCGTGGTGACGTCGGATCTTGCCCCGGCGGTCGGCGCCGCCAGCCCGTACACGAAGTCGAAGGCGCTCTCGGAGCGCCTCGTCCGCGAACACCAAGCGGCGGGCGCACCGATCACGATCATCTACCCGGGCGGAGTCTGCGGGCCGGCGGCCGGGGACGCATACGGCGAGGTCGCGGAGGGCTTCGTGTCCATGCTCAAGGGCGGCGTGGTCCCTCTCAAGGACGGCGGGCTGTCGATCCTCGACGTCCGTGACCTCGCGAACATCATCGTCACCGCGGTCACGCCGGGCGCCGGACCGCGCCGGTTCATGGCGGGCGGGGCACTCATCGACATGCCCGCGGTCGGCGCCCTGCTCAGCGAAGCGACCGGTCGGCGGATCCGGGTCTTGCCGATCCCGGGCGCGGTCTTCCGAGGGATCGGCCGGGTTCTCGACGCCGTACGGTCCGTAGTGCCGTTCGACACCATCTATACCGCCGAGGCGATGGACCTGCTCACCCGCGCGCGGCCCACCGACGACCGCGCCGTCCACGACCAGCTCGGCATCGGTTATCGGCCAGAAATCGAGACCGCGTCGGCGCTGATCGCCGCGCTCTACGCGGGTGGGCGGCTGTCCGCGACACAGGTCGGGACAATCGCACAGTGAGCGTCGGCCGATGACCGGGAGTCGGTGGGCCGCCTCCGGCGGCTCGAGCGGTGAGGAGTACGCCGCGCGCTTCGACCGCCTCGCCGACTCCGGCATGGACGTCCACGGCGAGGCCACGTTGTGCGCTTCGCTCGCGCCACCCGGCTCGACCGTGCTGGACGCGGGGTGCGGCACGGGCCGGGTGGCGATCCGACTCGCCGACCTCGGTTACCGCTGCGTCGGTGTCGACGTGGACATCTCGATGCTGTCGATCGCGCGGCTCGCGTCCGCCGAGGTCCGCTGGCTCGACCTCGACCTCGTTGCGCTCGACACGGTTGAGGAGACCTTCGACCTCGTGGTCGCCGCCGGAAACGTGATCCCGTTGCTCGCGCCGGGCACCGAGGCGAGCGTCGTCGCGGCGCTCGCTCGCCGCCTCGCGCCCGGCGGTCGATTGGTCACGGGGTTCGGGCTGGACGCCGCACACCTTCCGCTCGCGCAGGCCCCGTTCACGTTGGCGGCGTACGACGCCTGGTGCGCGGGCGCCGGCCTCGCCCTCGCCGACCGGTTCGCCACCTGGGATCGGCGGCCGTTTACCGGCGGCGGCTACGCCGTCAGCATCCACCGCCGCGATCTGTGAACCGCTGGCCGGTGCCCGCCACGGGCAACGGTTCGCAGATCGCTAGATGCGGAGGTTGGTGCTGACCGCGAAGCCGTGTTCGTCACCATTGGTCACGAACGCCCCGACGGTCTTCGCGAGCTCATCGACCGACCAGGTCTCGCCGGTCGTGCTGAACGACGCGTCGAGCGTCGGCGCTTTCATCACCGCGACCTTGCCGCCGTAGACGACGAACACCTGGCCGGTGATCGCGGACGCCTCGCGGGTGCCGAGCCAGATGACCACCGGCATGACGTGCTCGATGGCATACGGGTCGACCTCGTCACCCTCGGGCGGCGCCGCGAATCCCGCCGCCGTCATCGGTGTGCGCGCGCGGGGGGCGATCGCGTTCGCGGTCACGCCGTATCGGACGCACCCCTGCGCGACCGATAACGTGAGCGCGGTGATTCCGGCCTTGGCCGCCGCATAGTTCGGCTGCCCGGCCGCGCCGAACAGGAACGACTCCGACGTCGTGTTGATGACCCGGGCCCACACCTGCTCGCCGCTGGCCTTGGACTTCTCCCGCCAGTACGCCGTCGCAGCGTTGCAGGTCGCGGCGTGACCGCGCAAGTGGACCCGAATCACGCTGTCCCAGTCCTCGACGGTCAGCGAGAACACCATCTTGTCGCGGATGAACCCGGCGTTGTTGACCAGGACGTTCAGATCGCCGTACGTCGAGATCGCGGTGGATATCACTGATTGCGCGAACTCCCAGTCGCCCATGTCGCCCGGCATGGCGAGCGCCTCTCCGCCGGCGGAGGTGATCTCCTCGACGACCTCGTGGGCAGCGTCGCCGATGTCGTTCACCACGACCCGCGCCCCGGTTCTCGCGAGCGCCAGTGCCTCGGCGCGCCCAAGGCCCTGACCGGCCCCGGTCACTACCGCCACCGCCCCGTCGAGCTCGTGGCCGGAGAACGGCGGCACCAACGGCTTCACCACGATCGGCTTCCTCTCATCGGTCGATGCCGAGCATCACGGCACTTGTGGGTACGCCGGTACCGCCGGTGACGAGCACGTGCTCGGCACCGGCGACCTGGTTGACCGACGTCCCGCGAACTTGCCGGACGCCCTCGGCGACGCCGTTCATCCCATGCAGGTACGCCTCGCCGAGCTGTCCACCGTGGGTGTTGATGGGCAGCCGCCCGCCGAGCTCGATCGCCCCGTCGGCGATGAAGTCCTTCGCCTCGCCTCGCCCGCAGAAGCCGAACTCCTCGAGCTGGGCAAGGACGAACGGCGTGAAGTGGTCGTAAAGAACTGCGGTCTTGATGTCGTCGGGCGACAGGCCGGAGGTCTCCCAGATCTGGCGGGCACAGGTCGCCATCTCCGGCAGGCCGGTGAGGGAGTCCCGGAAGAACGAGCGCATCATCTGCTGGTCGTCCGCCATTCCCTGCGCGGCCGCCTCGATCACCACCGCCGGAGCCTTGAGGTCGCGGGCCCGCTCGAGGCTGGTCACCAGGATCGCCTGACCGCCGTCGGTCTCCTGGCAACAGTCGAGGAGGTGCAAGGGCTCGACGATCCAGCGCGACGCCTGATGGTCCGCCAGCGTGATCGGCTGCCCGTAGAAGTGCGCTGCCGGATTGGTGGCTGCGTGTCGGCGATCTGCCACCGCGATCCGGCCGAAGTCCTCGCTGGTGACATCGAACTCATACATCATCCGGGTCGCGAACATCGCCACCCACGACGCGGGAGTCAGCAGCCCGTACGGCGAGGTCCAGGAGAACTGCGCCTCTTCGGCGGTTGCACCCGCAGGCCGGTCTTGGACGCCGGAGCCGAACCGGCGACCCGACCGCTCGTTGAACGCCCGGTAGGCGATGACGTAGTCAGAGACCCCGCTGGCCACGGCCATTGCGGCGTACTGAACGGTCGCGCACGGTGCCCCGCCACCGAAGTGAATCCGGCTGAAGTGGGTGAGCTCGTCGATCCCGAGCCCGCGCATGATCTCGTTCTCGGGGTTGGTCTCCATCGTGAACGTCGACAGGCCGTCGACCTGGGAGGGGTCGACGCCGGCGTCCTCGCAGGCAGCAACACAGGCCTCGAGCGCAAGCTGGAGCTCGCTGCGGCCGGATGCCTTCGAGAACTCGGTCGCGCCGATTCCGACCACCGCGGTCTTGCCGGCGTAGGTGTGCGCGGTCACGGCGCGACCTCCAACTCCACCGTGCCGGTGACGTGCGCGCCGAGCGCGTTCGTGGCGGTGACCGCCACCTCGACCGCGCCGGTTGCGGCGTCGACCGACCCCACCGAGCCGGTGAAGGTAAGGGGTGCGTACGGGTACGCCGGTGCGCCGAGCCGCACCCGCAACGCCCGCACAAAGGCGTCCGGTCCCGCCCAGTCGGTGACAAAGCGCTGCATCAAACCCAGCGAGGTGTTGATGTTCAAGAAGATGTCCTTGGACCCCTTCTTGTGAGCCAGGTCGCGGTCGTGGTGGACGTCCTGGAAGTCGCGGGTGGCGAGAGCACCGGCAACGATCAGCGTCGGCGTGACCGGCAGCACCCACAGCGGAAGCGTCTCGCCGACCGCGAGCGAGGAGGCGGTCACCGTGTCGGTGCGAGGAACCGGTGGCGCGGGGCGGAATCGCGCCAGCGTGATCGGACCGCGCGAGTCGGTCGCACCGTCCACGAGAGCCGGGTGCGAGTCGAGCCAGTCGACCTCGAGCGGCATCCCGACCGATAGCTGCGCGGAGGTGACCCCGACGAGGTCGGCAACCATCCGCACGCCCTCGTCGAGCTCGACCAGCCCGACCGGAACCGGGTAGTCGAAGCCGGGCGCCTTCGGGTGATGGACCGAGACGAATGAGTACAGGGTGCCGCGCCCGGAAGCGACGGCGTACCCCATGTCGAACGCCCCGCACCGCGCGCAGCGCGGTGACGGCGGGAAGACCATCGTCGTGCACCGGTTGCACTGCGGGATCCGCAGCTCGTGCTTGCGGTAGCCGTCCCACAGCGCCTCGTTGTCGAGGTTGATCCCCGGCCTCGGGCGAGCGTCAGGCGAGGAGTCCAGCGGCGGCGCGGCCGGCGATTCCGGCGACCCGCCTGCCCTGGCGGTGCCGGGCTTGAACTTCAGCACCCGGAACCGCAGGTCGCCGACGTGCTCGCCGCCGGTAGTCGTGTAGCGGTGTCGGGTCGTCACAAAGTGCCCGACCCCCAACGCGGTCTGCTTCTCCGCCGACACGTCCTCGAGGACCTGCACGTTGTGCACCATGTCCCCCGGCCGGAGCGCGCGGGTGACCTCGAGCTCGCTGTTGACCGCGACCACGCCGACGAAGCCGTTCCGCTCAAGCAGGCGCAAGGCCCGGCTCTGCGGGGTGTCCCGGTTGCGGTACTCCGCGGACTGTCCCGGCAACCCCGGGCGATCCCAGATATCCAAGGTCGCCGTCGGCGCAATCTCCGGATAGCGCGGGTTGCGGTCGCCGATCGCGTCGCACCAGTCCGCGATCGCGGCCGTGTTCACCGCGTGCCTCGCGACCTGAAGCGGACCCTCGTTGCCCACCAGCTCGCGCAGCGAGGCGACCAGGTCGTCGGACGTCATCGGCCGGGCACCCTTCCGTCCGCGCGCGGACCGTCAATTTCGTTTCTCGTTATATCGTATCTCCCGATGCGATTCGACGACACCGCCGACGAGCGCGCGCTGCGCGCCGAGCTCCGCGCTTACTTCGCGACGCTCACTCCCACCGACGACCAGCGCGCGGCCGGCGACAACGCCGAGGGGTTCCGGGCGGTCGTCCGTCAGCTCGGCAAAGACGGGTGGCTGGGGTTCGGATGGCCGACCGAGTACGGCGGCCAGGGGCGGTCGGCGATCGAGCAGTACATCGTGTTCGACGAGATCCAGCGCGCCGGGATCCCGTTCCCGTTCGTCACGATCAACACCGTCGGTCCGACGATCATGCGATTCGGCACCGAGGAGCAGAAGGCGACGTACCTGCCGGCCATTCTGGCCGGTGAGCTCAACGTCGCGATCGGCTACACCGAACCGTCCGCCGGCACCGACCTCGCCTCGCTGCGGACCTCGGCCCGGCTCGACGGCGAGGAGTGGGTCGTCAACGGCAGCAAGGTGTTCACCTCAGGGGCCAACCAGGCCGACTACATCTGGCTCGCCTGCCGGACCGAGCCGGACGCGCCCAAGCATGCCGGCCTGTCGATCATCATGGTGCCGACGAGCGCGGACGGATTTCGCTTCACTCCGATCGTCACGGTCGGCGACATCGTGACGACGGCGACCTACTACGACGACGTGCACGTGCCCGCGGACAACATCGTGGGCGAGCGCGGTGGCGGTTGGCGGATGATCACCACCCAGCTCAACCACGAACGGGTCGGTCTCGCCGCTCTCGGCGGCCCGACCTGGCAGATGTGGGCCGAGGTGGGCGAGTGGGCACGCCAGACGCCGGCCGGCGACGTCGACCCCGACGCCGCGCCCGCGACGATGGTCGGGGACCTGGCTTGGGTGCGGGCCGACCTCGCCGACTGCTACGCGCGGCTGGAAGCGATGAAGCTGATCAACTGGCGAATGGTCGAGGCGATCGCCGAAGACCGGCTCGAGCCTGCGGACGCCTCAACAGCGAAGTTCTACGGCACCGAGACCCACGTCTACGTCTACCGAAAGCTGCTCGGGATCCTCGGTGCCGCCGGCTGGCTACGCGGCGACTCCCCCGGTAGCGCGTTGCGCGGGCGGGTGGAACGCGCCGGTCGCAGCGCACAGATCAACACCTTCGGTGGTGGCGTCAACGAGATCCAGCGGGAGATCGTCGCGGCCACCGAGCTCAAGATGGCGAGACGGGCCCGATGACGGTAAGCCGGAGGGCGAGATGAACCTCACCCTCGAGGAGACGCAACGCGAGCTCGCCGGGCTCGCCGCCCAGATCTTCGCCGGGCGCGCAGCGCCCGAGCACATCGACCTGATCGAGGCGAGCGCGGACGGCTTCGATCGCGACCTGTGGCGCGAGCTCGCCGACGCCGGGCTGCTCGGGGTGGGCCTGCCCGAGGAGTACGGCGGGCTCGGTTTCGGCGCGGTCGAGGTCGGGATCGTCTGCGAGGAGCTCGGGCGGGTCGTGGCGCCGGTCCCGCTCGTGTCCACCCTCTGCGCCGCCGAGCTGATCACCGCCCACGGCACGGTGGAGCAGAAGCAGACCTGGCTGCCCCGGATCGCCGATGGTTCGAGCGTGCTCGCGGTCGCTGCACCGCAATCAGGCGTCGCCTTGTATCACCACGGCGGCACCTTGACCGGCACGCTGATCGGAGTCGCCTGGGCCCACGTCGCCGACCTGGTGCTCGTCTCGTTCGGCGACCTCGTGTTGGCCATCGACCCGGGCAGTCACGGCGTCCACGCCGAACGCGCGCGAACGACCGGAAACGAGATCGCGCTGACCATGACCCTCGACGGCGCCACCGCCGAGCCGATCGGCACGCCGGGGGCCGCGCGCTGGCTGCGCGACCGATGGCTGACCGCGCTGGCCTCCACGCAAGCCGGTGTCACCGACGGCGCCACCCGCCTCGCCGCGTCGTACACCTCGACTCGCGAGCAGTTCGGTAAGCCGCTGTCGACGTTCCAGTCCGTGGCGCTGCGAGCCGCCGACGCCTACCTCGACAGCGTGGCCATCTCCTCGACCGCACGACAGGCTGCCTGGCTTCTCGACGCCGGCGAGGACGCCACCCTCGCGGCGCTGACCGCCGCCTGGTGGGCGGCCGAAGGCGGGCAGCACTGCGTCCACCAGACCCAGCACCTGCATGGCGGGATGGGCGCGGACATCACCTATCCCGCGCACCGATTCTTCCTGTGGGGCAAGCAGATCGAGTTGTTGGTCGGTGGCTCCTCGAAGCTGCTCACCGACCTCGGCGCCGAGCTCGCCCAGCGCCCGCAGGCCGGCGACTCGATCAGGCTCTGACCCCTCCGCGGGAAGGGTCCGGTGGATCGCAGGGTTAACGTCTAGCGTCGGCCACCACGTGACCCGGGAGAGATCGCGATGCCGCTGAACCGCGACTACATCGGTCGCACCATCGATGCCGAAGGCACCTTCGAAGTCTCCCGCGAGCACATCCGGCGCTTCGCCGAGGCGATCGGCGATGCCAATCCGCTGTACACCGACCGCACGGCCGCACAAGAGGCCGGCTACCGCGACGTGATCGCGCCGCCGACGTTCCTGACCACGGTCGGGATGAGTCTCGGTAACGGTCCGATCGGCGATCCGGACCTCGGCCTCGAGTACGGCTTGGTCGTGCACGGCGAGCAACGCTTCGTCCACCATCGTCCGGTCCACCCCGGTGACGTCCTCACCGCATCGACCGAGATCGAGGACATCCGGGACATCGGTGCCAACGAGCTGATGCGAATGCGGATGGATATCCGCACCACCGCTGGAGAACTCGTATGCGAGGCCTACAACGTCGTCGTCTCGAGGGGCACGGCCGCCGGCGCCCGCTGACGGCGGACCTCGCGATCGTGCAGCCATGACGCCGAAGGGCACGGTTCCGGTCACGCCGGCGAGCAGCCCGCCGCCCGGCGCCATGGAGTTCGTCCCCACCTCGGCATCACGCGCGGATCGGTTCCGCCTCGAACTTCCGCGCAGTACGTCGGACCCCGGCGAGGCGCGGCCGCTGCTCTTCGTCCTCGGCCTGCCGACCTTCGGCCTGGCGTTCGCGATCACGATCCTCACGACCTACGGCCCCAGCGTGCTGACCTCGCTCGGCCTGTCGGCGGCGCGCGTTGGTGCCCTGATCGGCGGAGAGGGCGCGTTCGCCCTCGTCGTACCGCTGCTGTCGGGAGCGTTGTCCGACCGGATGACCACCGCATCCGGGGTCGCCCGGCGGATGCCGTTCGTCCTCGTCGGTGCGCCGCTCACCGGGGCCGGGCTGGTGCTGCTTCCGTTCGCTCCCGACTTCCACTTCGCAGGCCTGAGCATCCTCATCTTCTTCGTCGGCTACTACGTGTATTACCCGCCGTACCGCGCGATCTTTGCCGACCTGCTCCCCCGCACACTGCTGGCTCGAGCCCAATCCGTGCAGGCGATCCAGCGCGGTATCGGCCTCGGCGTGGCCCTGGTCGCCGGCGGGCTCCTGATCAGCCTGTGGCAACCGCTGCCGTTCGTGGTCGGCGCCGGTGCGCTCGGGCTGACAACGCTCGCCCTCAAGCCCGTCCTGCGCCTTCAGGACGAGGCCGAGCCGGAGCCGGTCGTCTCCCCCGAACCGGCCGTGCCCGCAACGTCGGCGCGCGAGCTGATCCTGCACAACCGCGGCATGCAGATGTTCGCGGTCGCCAACTCGCTGTGGGAGTTCAGCCTCGCCGGCCTGAAGATCTTCATCGTTCTCTACGTCGTCCGCGGACTCGGGCGCTCGAGCGCGCTCGCGTCCGCGGTCATCGCGACCGTCGCCGTCGCCTACGTCGTCGGCGCGCCGCTCGCCAGTCGCCTCGCCGAGCGGTTCGGCATCGTGCAGGCGATGACCTGGGCAGCGGCGATGTACGGCGTCGCGCTGTGTTGCGGCGTCGTCCCGACCACGGTGACCCCGATGCTGATCCTGCTTCCGATCGGTGCGATCGCGGGCGCCGTGCTGATGACGCTTCCGCAGGCGCTGGCGTTCAACCTCGCCCCTCACGACGCCCAGGGCGCGGCCGCCGGGCTGGTCGACTTCTCCCGCGGCGTCGGCGTCGTACTCGGCCCGGTTCTCGTGGGCGCCGCGGTCACCGCGTCCAACCACGGCTTTCTCGCCGACACCCACGGGTACGCGATCATGTGGCCGGCGATCGGCTTACCGGTGCTCGTGTCGGTGCCGCTGCTGCGATGGTTCGCCCGTCACTCCCTCGGCGAACCCACTCGCCAACTCGCCGAAGGCTGAACCGATCGGCCTCGGCAGGCCCGCTCAGTCCCAGCGGCCCTGCGCGGCGGTGCCATCGAGGGCGCGACCGCAGGCACAGGTGCGGTCCGCGCCGACCAGGCGCACCGCGTCCAGCAGCAGCGCGCGCAACCGTTCGATGCTCGCCTCGAATACCGCGAAGATCTGCTCCTGCGTGACACCGGAGCCCGACTCGACTCCGGCATCGAGGTCGGTGACCAGTGCCACCGAGGTGTAACAGAGCGCGAGCTCGCGGGCCAGCACCGCCTCCGGCATCCCGGTCATGTTGACGACCGTGCCACCGGCGCCCGCGTGCCACTGGGACTCCGCCCGCGACCCGAAGCGCGGACCGTTGATCACGACGATCGTGGCCCCGTCGCGGGCCGTCCATCCCGCTCGATCGGCGGCCGTGAGCACCGCGGCGCGACCGCGCGGGCAGTAGGGATCGGCAAACGGGACGTGCACCGCGCCCTCGTCGTAGAACGTTCCGACTCGCCCGGACGTGCGGTCGAGTATCTGGTCGGGGACAACGAGATCACCGGGCACCAGCGACGGGTCGAGGCCACCCACGGCGCACGGGGCGAGAACCTGGCGGACGCCGAGCGAGCGCAGCGCCCACAGATTTGCGCGATAAGGCACGCGATGCGGCGGGTGACGATGGTCGCGACCGTGCCGAGGCACGAACGCCACCGTGACACCGTCGAGGTCCGCAACGACCAGCGGATCACTCGGAGCGCCGTACGGCGTGTCGACGACGACCTCGTCCGTGTGCGGCAGCAGCGAGTAGAGACCGGACCCGCCGATGACGCCGATCGGGGAGGTCGCCATCGCCCGCACGATACGCGGCCCCACACAACGGCGTCACGCCGTACCGGCCAGGGCACAACGGCGTCACGCCGTTTCGGAGCGGAGCCTAGGAGCGTGCCGTCGCGAGCCCGAGGCGCTTGGCACCGAGCTTCGGGAACACCGAGCCGGTCGAGATCCCGCACCGCGCCTCGAGGATCTCCGCCAGGATGGTGCGGTAGTCCGTCGTGCCGGCAAGGTTGCCGAGGACGAGGTCGCTGTCGGCGAGCCCCGGCCACTTGCCGTAGACGGTGCCGCCCTTGATCCCGCCGCCGAGCACCAACACCGCATTTCCGTGACCGTGATCAACCCCGTTGGAGTCGTTCTCCTCCACCCGGCGACCGAACTCCGAGAGAGTGACGACGACGATGTTGGACATCGCCGAGCCGAGATCGGTCGCGAACGCGGCGAGCGCGCCGCCCAACTCGGTGAGGTTGTCGTGCAGCCATCCGCTGGTCGGACTGCCGAGGCCGACGTGCATGTCCCAGTTGCCGCAGTCGACCGCCGCGACTCGTAACCCCACGTTCGCCTTGATCAACTGCGCGACGTTCGACAACGACGGTCCAACGTCGCCGGACGGGTAGGACGCACCGTTCGCCGGCGTGTAAGTCTGCTGCGACAACGCCTGCGCGGTGTTCAGCGCGGACAGCGTCGTCTTCGCGGCATTCAGTACCGGCTTGGTCGCGCCATGCTGGAGCTTGTTCAGCGCGCGATGCCAGGCGGCCGCGTCCGAGGACCCGGATCCGCTCAGGCTGAACGAGTGCAGCGATTGCATGCCCGTCACCGGATATGCGCCACTCATCGACGTCGGCGCGACCGCCGGGCCGACCGAGGTCGCCGCGAACGGTGGGCCGCTCCCGGTCATGCCGACCATGCGGTCGATCCATCCGGTGCGGATCGACGTCCCCGGCGCAGCGACTTCCATCTCCGCCATCGCCTCGAAATGCGACATCGTGGGATCGACCTGCCCGACCGCATGCACGAGTGCGAGGTCTCCCGAGTTCCACAGCGGCTGGAGCGCTGACAGCGCCTTGTTCATGCCGAACATCGAGTCCAGCGCGATCAGCTGCGAGTTCGGGATCCCGATCGTCGGCCGGTTGGTTGCATAGTGCGGATCGCCAGACGGGACGACCGCGGACAGACCGTCGAATCCGCCGCGCAGGCTCACGACGACGAGCACGTCACCGTCATAGTTCGAGCCCCCGAACGCGACCTGGGTCGTGCCGAGCGGACCGAATCCGTTGACCACCCCGAGCGCGGCGAGACCCGCCGCGCCGCCGAGGAAGCCGCGGCGGCTGAGCCGGTTGGGCACAGGGGGGCAGTCGCAGCCTGTGCGCTCCGGTAGCGAATCGCCGTTCATCGCTGCGCCTGGTGGCTGCTGTCGAGGATCAGCGCGACCACATAAGGCAGCCGCCACCCGTAGGCCGCATCGCCGAGGTTGAGCACGTCGCCCGCCTTGTGGTCGAGGAACTCCGCGATCGCCCCGCGCTGAACAGCGTTGAGCTTGGGGACCGACATCGATGCGGCCAACCCGTCGACGAGGCCCCCGTAGGTCTTGGGTGGCGGGCTCGGGATGAGGTGCGTCAGCTTCGTGTAGTGGAGTCCAGAGGGATACCACTGGCCCGCAAGGCCCATGTGGGTGTTCCACTTTGCGAGGGTGGACGACGTCGAGGACCAAGCGGCCGCTACGTCGGGATATCCGTTCGGCTCATACCAGCCCAGCGGCGGCTGCCCGACGCTCCCGGCCATGTACTGAAGCGCGCGCACATCGCTGGTCCCCTTCTTCGGAGGACCGATCCGAAGAACCCGCAAGGTGGCGATGAAGTCCTCGTACGGCGTCCGGACCTTCGCGTCGACCGAGTGCCAGAACTCCTTGGAGGTGAACAATTCGTGCAGGACCGGTCGGATCGCGGTCCCGTGCCGTCGATAGGTAGCGGCGAGCTTGGTGATCAACGAGTGCGGAGGGTGGTCCGAGACGAACCGCACCGCGAGCTTCGTGGCGATGTGCTTCGCGGTGTCGGGGTGATGCGCCAAATAGGTCAGATACGCCATTGCGACCGACTCACCCTTGGTCGCGGACGAGTTCGCTGAATGGAACCCCATCACCTTCACGTGCCCGACGTAGTGCATCCAGGGCTTGTACTCGAACTCCCCGCCCTGGTCATCGACCGACAGGCCGGACAGGATCAGCGCGCTGTTGTGCACGTCCTTCTGCGAGTACTTCGCCGCCAACCCGACCGTGTGCAGCTCGAGAAGCTCGCGACCCCAGTTCTCGTTCGGCGCGTCGCCGCTGCTCTCCGCGTTGCCGAGGTATTGAAGCATCGCCGGTGCCCGTCCGGTCGCCCGCAGCATGTCACTGAAGCGGCCGAAGGCGTGCTTGCGGATCACCTCCCGGTCGAAGACGTGCCGGTTGTCCCACACGTCGTCGCTCGGGCAGGTGACGTTGAGGTGGTTCGACCAGAAGTCGACCATCACCTCGAGAAGCTGGCGTTTCGACCAGATCGCCCGCGCAATGTGGGTGTCGATGAGGTCGGCCATCACGTCCCAGGCGCCGAAGCTGTACTTCTTGCGAACCTGCCAGGTGTTGAGCTTCTGGCTCGGCCACCGAGTGAGCAGGTGGTCCATCGCCGAGTCCTTCACGTGCGACGGGTCCAGCTGCTCGTTCAGCCAGGCGTGAATGCCTTTGCGTTCGACCTCGGCGATAAGCGCAGGGGTCGCGCCGTACGTCGTACGCCGCAACAGATGCTCGACCGAACTCAGCTTGGGTTTGTGAGGTCCGGACGCCGCCGTCTCCGCCCAGGCCGAGTCCATGAGTCCTGAAACCCCAGTCGTGAGCGCAGCAACGCCGGCGGTCACACCGAGAGCACGACGGGTCAGGACCACGGGCAACGTATCGGCACGGCCGAACGACCACTTCAGCGCAGGCAGACGGACGAGCCGAGGTCCACCCGGATGCCGCATTGGACCGCGACCCTCGGCTACCGTCGACGCGTGAGCCCGGTCATCGACGACGAGTCCACCCGGGTCGCAGGGCTCCTCGAGGCGCAGGCCCGGGCCGGTGCGCTGTTCGACCACATCGACGAGCAGGCCATCGTGCGCGCCAGCGTGACGGAGTCGGCGGTCAACAAGCAGATCCGGGACCTCGCTGCCGACCGGTTCGGCGCGTCTCGGCACTGGCACAAACGGGTCGTGCGCTCCGGCCCCAACACCCTCGAGCCGTATGCGAAGAATCCTCCGGACCGCACGATCACCGACGATGACATCGTCTTCCTCGATCTCGGGCCGATCTTCGCCGAGTGGGAGGCCGACTTCGGCCGCACCTTTGTTCTCGGGGATGACCCGGTCAAACTCCGGCTGCGGGACGACCTGCCGGTGCTGTTCGAAGCGGGCCGGGCCTTCTTCACCGACAACGCCGACGTCACCGGCGAGCAGCTGTTCGCGCATGTCGTCGGGCTGGCCGAGCAAGCAGGCTGGGAGTGGGGCGGCACGATCGCCGGGCACCTGCTGGGCGAGTTCCCCCACGACGACGCCGCCGGCGACCACCTGCACTCCTGTGTCATGCCGGGCAGCAACCGTCCGATGCGGGGTGTTGACGCGGCCGGTCGGATCGCGCACTGGATTCTCGAGATCCACATCGTTGACCGGGCCCGCAAGATTGGCGGTTTCTACGAGGAGCTCCTCGACCTCCGCGCGTGAGGCAGCGCACGCGCCTCGAGGTGGGCCGCCACCTCGGGGGTGGGCGCGGCTCCACCCAGGTACGCCGGCTGCCACCAGCGCTCTCGGTCGGACGCCGGCGCCGGGTAGGCACGTTGGACCGCCTCGGTCGAAGCCGCGAGCCGGTCGCGCAGGCGGCCGGTCAGGTCAGCGGCGGACTCCGCGCTGGTGCGGTCGAGCGGCGCGCCGACGTGGACGGCGATCGGCACGTGGCGCGTCGGTCGCGGCCATCGTCCGGCCGTCCACAGTCGCTGACCGCCCCAGACCACGACCGGAAGCAGAGGTACGCCGGCATCCAGCGACATCCGCGCCGCGCCGGTCTTGAGTTCCCGCGGGACGAACGAGCGGCTGATTGTCGCCTCCGGAAACACCCCGACGAGCTCACCCGCCCCCAACGCATCGATCGCGGCCGCGTACGCGGCGGAGCCCGCGCTGCGGTCGACCGGAATGTGGTGCATCGCGCGCATCAACGGGCCGGAGAGCGGGTTGTCGAAGACCGATTGCTTCGCGAGGAACCGCACGAGGCGGCCTTTATCGTGGGCCGGAACCCCAACGAAGATGAAGTCGAGAAAGCTCACATGGTTGGCGGCAAGGACGGCGCCGCCCTCGTCCGGGATGTTGTCGACCCCGTCGACCGTGAAGCGAAGGTCAAGCGCTCCAAACAGACCCAGCGCGACCCGAATCACCGATCCGTACAGGCGGTCGGACACGGGTCACGCCCCGGCGAACAGCGCCTGGGCCACGCGGGCCAGATGCGCGAGGCGGGTAAGTTCCGCCGGCCGGAAGGCCGGGCCACCGATCCTGCCGACGAGCAGCGCCGCGCTCCCCCGAAACGGCACCGCCGCGAGCTCGCAGTCCGGACCGGCGACCTCCGGGTCGCTCCATACCTCCTCGGCGTCGACCCTGCGGGGCGCGTCGAGCGGCAACCAGTCCGCGCGGCAGCGCTGGGCCGGCGCCGACATGCTGGCGGCAACGACGACAGCGGCGGTCCCGGGATTGGTCCGATCGACCACCAGCGCATAGCTGGCGTGCATCAGGTCCGGCAACCCGTTCGCCAGCGATCGAACCGGATGCTCACTCGACGCCGCATCGTCGAGCAGCTCCAGCTCGTCGGCCATTCGCTGCCGGCCATGATGGCGCTGCACGACTTCCACCACCACACCGCGCACCGACGATGCAGCGCTGACCAGCCGGTCGGCGAGGGCGCCGGGCGGCAGGCTGACGACCAGATCGTCCACGGCGTACCCCGGTGCTCGGTCGACCACGACGATGCTGTCGATGTCGGCTCCCGCCGATCCGAGCGCGCTCGCCACCCGGCCGAGCACTCCCGGCTGGTCGGGCAGGCGCAGCCGCAACAGGTACGTCGAGGAGACCGTCATCGTGCGGCCGCCAGCGAACGGATGCCCTGCCAGCCGGCGATGACTCCGATCAGCATGGCGGCGACGGCATCCGCCCACCACCAGCCAAAGGCCCGATCGACGGCCAGACCGACCACGGTCAAGGCCGAGGTCGCCGTACCAACCATTGTGATGTGTGCGTCGGTTCGCAACGCAGCGCTCCCCACCGCGTCGGCGACGCGATACTTCCACCGGGCCAGCACGGGCAGGACGACGAGGTTGGCGGCGGCGAGCACCAGCGCCACCGCCGGCGTTTCCGGATGGACCCCGGCAACCAGGTGCTCGGAGGCGGTGGCGAGCAGGAGCACACCGATGATCACCAGGCCCGTCGCCGCGACGATCTGCGCGCGACGCTCGGCCGCCTCCGGGAAGTTCCCGAGATCTCGCTCGTGACGGAACCGCCAAACCAGAACGCCGGATGAGCCAACATCGACGAGGACGCTCGCGCCAAGACCCCCGAGGGACAACGCACCCGTGATGATGCCGACGATCAATGACGCGAGACCCGACGCAACGCTCCACGCGATGCACACCCACGACACCCGCAACGCGTCACGGATCGGGTCCACGGGCGCCAGCCTACGGAAGGCCGCCTTCAGTCAGTCATACGCTTCGGCCATGACCCAGACGCTGCCCGCCCGCACCGATATCTGCATTGTCGGTGCCGGCCACAACGGGCTCGTCGCCGCGACGCTGCTCGCTCGGGCAGGCCTACAGGTCACCGTGATCGAGCAAGCACACGTCCTCGGGGGCGCGGCCCGCACCGAGCGACCGTTCGCGGCGGTACCCGACCTCCAGCAGTCGACGGGCGCATACCTTCTCGGCCTCATGCCTCCCGAGCTCGAGCAACTCTTGGACCTTCGGCTTCCCCTCGTGCGCCGCGACCCGCACTACTTCCTGCCGACCACGACCGGCCGCTACCTGCTGATGGGCAGCGACCAGGACGCCACCCGCCGCCAGTTCGTCGACTTCTTCAGCCAGGCGGACGCCGACGCCGACGATCGGCTGCACGCGGAGCTGGACCAGATACGCGAGGATCTGGCGCCGTGCTGGCTGCACGAGCCAATGTCGATCGAAGACACGGCGCAACGCTATGTCCGCCCTGCACTGCGTGATGCCTTCGTCGATCTCATCGAAGGTGACGTCCTGTCCTACCTGGATCGGTTCGGGTTCGCGAGCGAGTTGATCGTCGCGATGTACGCGGTGACCGATGGCCTTTCCGGGCTGCACGCCGGACCCGACACCCCCGGCACCGGCGCGAACTTCCTCACCCACAACATGTGCCGACTGCCCGGCTCAGCAGGCACGTGGATGATCGTGCGGGGCGGGATGGGCACGGTGACGACCACGATCGCCGAGCGGGCCCGGTCGGCCGGTGCGCAGCTGTTCACGGGAGTGGCCGCGGCGCAGGTACTGGTCGGCCAAGGATCTGTGCGCGGGGTCGCACTCACCGATGGCCGCGAGATCGCGGCATCGGTCGTGGTGGGCGGCTGCGATCCGTTCACCCTTGCCGACCTCGCGCCGCTGCCCGAGGAGCTTCGGGCCCATCTCGAGGAGATCCGGCGGCCGGGTACGACGTTGAAGGTCAACCTCGCGCTGTCCGGCCTCCCTCGGTTCACCTGCCTGCCGGCCGAGGCGCCATCACCGTTCGGCTCGACGATCCACCTCCTGCCTCAAGACGAGCCGCTCCTTGCGGTTCGATCGATGTGGGCCGATGTCCAGGCCGGACGGCTTCCCGACTTCCCGACGATCGAGTGGTACCTGCACACGACTGCCGATCCATCGCTGCAGGACCCGGCCGGTCATCACTCCTCGGCGCTGTTCGTGCAGTCGGTGCCCTGGCAGCCAGGGGGTTCGAGTTGGGACGTCGAACTCCAGGGGTATGTGAGCCACCTGCTGGAGATCTGCGACCGGTTCGCGCCGGGTACGTCGAATCTCGTCGCGGACACCTTTGCCCTGCCGCCACCCGGCATCGAGCAGCACTTCGGCATCCGCCACGGGCACATCCATCACATCGATAACGGCGTGGCGTTCGACGCCCGAATGCCCTATGCGCTCGGCGTCGACGGGTTGTATGCGTGCAGCGCCGGATGCCATCCCGCAGGGTCGGTGATCGGTGCGGCGGGTCACAACGCCGCCAACCGGATCCTCACCGACCTCGGCCATGGCACGGTGCACGCATGAACGCCTCCATCGGTGTCCGCCGGGCGACCACCGCCGACATCGCCACCCTCGCCCGGACATTGAGTTCCGCGTTTCGCGACGACCCGGTGACCAACTGGCTGTTGCCGCCCGGTCTCCCCGGAAGAGACCGGCGCCTGCACCAGATGTGGGCGAGGACGGTTCGCGCCTACCTGCGCAACGCGAAACCGGCGTACCTGACGGCCGATGGCCGCGGTGCCGCACTGTGGGCGCCGCCCGGCACCTGGCTCCCCCGCAACGCCGACCTGGTCCGCGATCTGCTCCCGATGCTCGCCATCTTCCGCGGCTCCTTGCCCCGCGCATCCCGGATGCAGACCCAGATCGTCGCCGCCCACCCCCGCCATCCCAAGCACTGGTACCTCTTCGCGATCGGCACCCACCTCGACGCGCAGGGCCAGGGCCTCGGCACGGCGTTGCTTCGTGAGGTGCTTGATCGCATCGACCTCGCCGGCGAACCGGCGTACCTCGAGTCCTCGAACGTCCGCAATGTCCCGCTCTATGAGCGCCACGGCTTCACGGTGGTCGAGGAAATGACGATCGACGGCGGCGGCCCGACGATGTGGCGGATGTGGCGCGACCCGCAGTAACCCTCGACAGCCACGCCTTTCAAACAGTACGGGCGTACCCTTAGGGGCGACGCGCGCGTTCTCAAAGGTGGAAGAGGCGACCCTCGCCGTGACTGTCGACACCGACCAGTTTGCTGGGTTCGGGCCTAACGAGTGGCTCGTCTACGAGATGTACCAGTCGTATCTGAAAGATCCGGAGTCGGTCGACAAGGCGTGGTGGGACTTCTTCGCCGACTACGCCCCGGGCGATCGCGGCGCACCCGCCGCCAACGGTGCCCCGGCCGCAAGCGCACCTGAGCAGGTCGCGCCCACTCCCCCTTCGGCTGCCGTCCCCGCCGCCGTACCCGCCCCTCCGGCTGCACCGACCCCGACCTCCTCGCTGCCGGCAGCCGCCTCCGCGGCGCCGCCGACGCCGTCGGCGCCGTCGGACCGCGAGCCGCAAGCGCACCCGGCGACCAAGACGCTCAAGGGCGCCGCGGCCCGCACGGTCGCAAACATGGAGAACAGCCTTCACGTTCCTACCGCGACCAGCGTGCGCGCGGTCCCCGCCAAGTTGCTCATCGACAACCGGGTTGTGATCAACAATCACCTCGGTCGCGGGCGGGGCGGCAAGGTGAGCTTCACGCATCTCATCGGGTACGCGCTGGTGAAGGCGGTCAAGCGCTACCCAGCGATGAACCGCTCGTACGCCGAGGTCGACGGCAAGCCGACGCTGGTCGAACCCGAGCATGTCAACCTCGGCCTGGCGATCGACCTACCCAAAGACGACGGCAGCCGGACGCTGGTCGTGCCGTGCATCCGCAATGCCGAGACGCTGGACTTCGCGCGGTTCTGGGCCGCCTACGAGGACATCGTCCGCAAGGCCCGCACGAACAAACTCACCCCGGACGACTTCGTCGGTACGACGATCAGCCTGACCAACCCGGGCACGATCGGCACCGTGCACTCGGTGCCGAGGCTGATGGCCGGCCAGGGCGCGATCGTCGGCGTTGGTGCGATGGAGTACCCAGCCGAGTTCCAAGGCGCGGCGCCGGACACCCTGGCGAGGCTTGCGGTCAGCAAGATCATGACGCTGACCTCGACCTACGACCACCGGATCATCCAAGGGGCGGAGTCCGGCGACTTCCTGCGCACGATGCACGAGCTTCTTCTCGGCAAGGAGGGGTTCTGGGAGGAGGTCTTCGCCGCGCTGCGGATTCCGTACGAACCGATCCGCTGGGCGCAGGACATCCCGGTCACTCACGACGAGGAGGTAGGCAAGCCGGCCCGGGTCATCGAGTTGATCCACGCCTATCGGGTCCGCGGGCATTTGATGGCCGACACCAACCCGCTGGAGTTCGAGCTCCGGCGCCATCCCGACCTCGACGTGGGCAGCCACGGCCTGACGTTGTGGGACCTCGACCGCGAGTTCCCCACCGGCGGTTTCGGCGGCGAGCCCCTGATGCGCCTCCGCGACATCCTCGGCGTCCTGCGCGACTCCTACTGCCGGACCGTCGGCATCGAGTACATGCACATCCAGGACCCCGAGCAACGGCAGTGGATCCAGGACCGGGTCGAGCGCGGGCACACCAAGCCGGATCCGGCCGAGCAACTGCGAATCCTGGGCAAGCTCAACCAAGCCGAGGCGTTCGAGACGTTCCTGCAGACGAAGTTCGTCGGTCAGAAACGGTTCTCCCTCGAAGGCGGCGAGTCGGTGATCCCGTTGCTCGACGGCGTCGTGTCGGCGGCGGCCCACGACGACGTCGAGGAGGTCGTCGTCGGCATGGCCCACCGCGGCCGGCTCAACGTCCTCGCGAACATCGTCGGCAAGTCCTTCGGCCAGATCTTTTCGGAGTTCGAAGGCAACCTCGATCCCCGAACCGCCCACGGCTCCGGTGACGTGAAGTACCACCTCGGAGCCAAGGGAACCTACACCGCCCTTGACGGCGAGACCGTCTCGGTGACGCTCACCTCGAACCCGTCGCACCTCGAGACCGTCGACCCGGTCGTTGAGGGAATCGCGCGGGCGAAGCAGGACGTGATCAACCGCGGCGAGGAGGGGTTCACCGTCCTGCCGATCCTGATCCACGGCGACGCCGCATTCGCCGGTCAAGGGGTCGTCGCCGAGACGCTCAACCTGTCCCAGCTCCGCGGCTACCGCACCGGCGGATCGATCCATGTCGTGATCAACAACCAGGTCGGGTTCACCACGTCACCGGCGAGCGCGCGGTCGAGCGTCTATGCCACCGACGTCGCCCGGATGATTCAAGCCCCGATCTTCCACGTGAACGGCGACGATCCCGAAGCCGTTGTGCGAGTGGCCGAGCTCTCCTACGCCTTCAGGAAAACGTTCAAGAAGGACGTCGTCATCGACATGCTGTGCTACCGCAGGCGCGGCCACAGCGAGGTCGACGAGCCCAGCTTCACCCAGCCGGTCATGTACGACCTGATCGACGCCAAACGCAGCGTGCGCAAGCTCTACACCGAGTCGCTCATCGGGCGCGGTGACATCACCGTCGAAGAGGCCGAGGCAGCACTTCGGGACTACCAAGGGCAACTCGAGCGGGTCTTCGCAGACAGCCGCGATACCAGCGCGATCGTCGCCGAGCCGGAGGTCGAGATTCCGGTCGAGGTCGACGCGGTCACCGCGATCACCCCGGAGGTCCTCAAGACCATCGGCGACAGCCAGGTCGCGCTGCCGCCGGGCTTCTCGGTGCACCCACGCCTGCTCCCTCAGCTCGAGAAACGGGCGCAGATGGTGACCGAGGGTGGGATCGACTGGGCCATGGGAGAGCTGATCGCCTTCGGCTCGCTCCTGCTCGACGGGCACCCGGTCCGCCTGGCCGGGCAGGATTCGCGACGAGGGACCTTCGGTCAGCGGCACGCGGTCATCGTCGATCGTCGTACCGCCGCGGAGTACACCCCGCTGTCCAACCTCGGTCCCGACCAGGCCCCGTTCTACGTCTATGACTCTCTGCTGTCCGAGTACGCCGCGATGGGATTCGAATACGGCTACTCGGTCGCGCGACCGGGCGCGCTCGTGCTGTGGGAGGCGCAGTTCGGCGACTTCGCCAACGGTGCTCAGGAGGTCATCGACGAGTTCATCTCGGCCAGTGAGGCCAAGTGGGGACAGCGATCGAGCCTCGGGCTCCTGCTCCCGCACGGGTATGAGGGACAAGGTCCGGACCACTCGTCCGCGCGTATCGAGCGCTATCTCGCGCTATCCGCGAACGACAACTGGACGATCTCGATGCCCAGCACGCCGGCGAACTACTTCCACCTGCTTCGTCGGCACACGCTGTCGAACCGGCAGAAGCCGCTCGTGGTCTTCACTCCGAAGTCCATGCTGCGGTTGCGGGCGGCGGCATCAGCACCGCAGGACTTCACCAGCGGTCGGTTCCAGCCCGTGATCCCCGACCCTGAGGTATCGGATCCCACCGTGATCAGGCGAGTGCTCCTGTGCAGCGGCAAGGTCTACTACGACCTCGTCAAGCATCGCGAAAAGTTGCTCAACCACGACACGGCCATCGTGCGGGTCGAGCAGTTCTACCCGCTTCCGACCGAGGAGATCACAACCGCAGTCGCGGCGTACCCCGCACTCACCACCTTGCGCTGGGTCCAGGAGGAGCCAGCGAACCAAGGTGCCTGGCCGTTCATCGCGCTGAACCTCCCGAAACACCTCAAGGTTGGGACCTACCTCGCCCTGGTGTCGCGACCCGAGTCGGCCTCCCCGGCCGCGGGATCGCACAACCTCCACGAGATCGAGCAGCAACAGTTGCTCGACGACGCCTTCGCCTAGGTCGACCACGTGTATTTCACCGACCGCGGGATCGAGGAGCTGGACAAGCGGCGCGGCGAGGAGCAGGTGACGGTCGGGTTCCTCGCCGAACGCCTGCAGACCTTCGTGGACCTGCACCCCGAGTTTGAGACCGCGATCGATCGGCTCGCGACCTGGCTGGCGCGAGCCGACGACGAGGACGACTGACCGCCCCTCGTCAGAACGCTCTTGTCAGACTCTCAGCCGCCTATGGCCGGACGAGGGTCTGACAAACCGACCCCGTTGGCGGCGCGGCTATGCCCGGGCGACGCCGTCGACGCGAGCCGCTTGCGCAACCGCCGCCGCCACCGACGGCCCGACGCGGGGATCGAACACGCTCGGGATCACGTAGTCCTCGCGGGCGTCGTCGCCGACCACGTCGCACAACGCGTCGGCGGCCGCCAGCTTCATGTTCTCGGTGATCGAGCGCGCTCGAACGTCCAGAGCGCCCCGGAAGACACCCGGGAAGGCGAGCACGTTGTTGATCTGATTCGGAAAGTCGCTTCGCCCGGTCGCCACCACCCGCGCGTACCTGCGCGCGACGTCGGGATGGACCTCCGGGTCGGGGTTGGCCATCGCGAAGATCATCGCGTTGGGCGCGAGGGTGGCGACGTACTTCTCGTCGACCTTGCCGGCCGACAACCCGAGGAAGACATCCGCGCCAACCAGCGCGTCCTCGAGCGATCCCGTGTAGCCGGCCCGGTTCGTGATCGCGGCCATCTGCGCCTTGATCGGCGTGAGGTCGCCGCGATCGGAAGAGATGATGCCCTTGCTGTCGGCGATCGCGATGTCACCGATGCCCGCTTCCAGCAGGATCTTCGACACCGCGATCCCGGAGGCTCCCGCGCCTGACACCACGACGCGCAGGTCGCCCAGGGTGCGCCCGGTGACCTTCGCCGCGCTCTTCATCGCCGCGAGGGCGACGATTGCCGTGCCGTGCTGGTCGTCGTGGAACACCGGGATGTCGAGCGCGGTCTTGAGCCGGTCCTCGATCTCGAAGCACCGCGGAGCGCTGATGTCCTCGAGGTTGATCCCGCCGAAGCTCGGCGCCAGCCGGACGACGGTGTCGACGATCTCATCGACGTCCTTCGTCGCGAGCGCGATCGGGACGGAGTCGACCCCACCGAACTGCTTGAACAGCAGCGCCTTGCCCTCCATCACCGGGAGCGAGGCCTCCGGCCCGATGTCACCCAGACCCAGGACCGCGGTCCCGTCGGTCACCACCGCGACGACCGAGTTCTTCCAGGTGTAGGTGTTGACCAGCTCCGGATCGTCGTGGATTGCCATGCAGACGTCCGCGACGCCAGGCGTGTAGGCAAGGGAGAGATCATCACGATCTCGTAACGGCACGGTCGCAACGACCTCGATCTTGCCGCCCTCGTGAAGCTCGAACAGCGGCGAGTCCTCGCGCGACGTCATCGGCACAGTCTCCAACGTCATGGTGTCGGGTTTCCCTTGAGATGCCACGCAAAAGCGGGCGATTGAGTCGATTAAGGACGCCGATCCGGCGCCAGCGACACACGCCGAAATGTGGTGCGCACGGCGGGTCGCGATCGATGACGGTGTGCGGGGATCACCCGGTCAACGTTGATTGTCGCATATCGAAGTTCATCCCTTTGACATCCCGTTCAGGGCACAATGCGGAGGTATCGCTGACCGACCAAGGAGCCCACCAATGCCATCCGTCCTGCGCCGCCCGATCCTGACGGCCGCCCTTCTCGCGCTCACGATCGGCGCCGCCGCCGCCTGCGGAAGTAGCTCGTCAGGAGGGACCTCCGGGGTCGACTCCGCCGCCGCGGCGCTCGTTCCCGCGTCGATCAAAAGCAGCGGCACCATCACCGTGGCCGCGGATGCGTCCTACGCACCGAATGAGTTCCTCGCAACGAACGGCACGACCGTCATCGGCATGGACCCGGACCTCGCGCAAGCGATCGGCGAGAAGCTCGGCCTCAACGTGAAGGTCGAGAACATCACCTTCGACTCGATCATCCCCGGTCTCGTCGACGGTCGCTACGACCTCGGCATGTCCTCGTTCACCGACACCAAGGACCGCGAGAAGCAGGTCAACTTCGTCACCTACTTCAGCGCCGGCACCTCGTTCTACGAGAAGGCCTCGGGCGGCCCCGCCGTCACCGGCCTGTCGAGCCTGTGCGGTCTGACCGTCGCGGTCGAGGCCGGCACGACGCAGGAGTCCGACTCGAAAGCGCAGAGCAAGAAGTGCACCAACGCCGGCAAGAGCGCGGTCACGGTCCTGTCCTTCAGCACTCAGAACCAGGCCAACCTCGCGATCAACAACGGCCGGGCTCAGGTCGGGATGGCCGACTCGCCGGTCGCGGCGTACCAGGTGAAGGAGTCCAACGGCGGCTTCAAGCTGGTCGGTACGCCGTACGGCACCGCGCCCTACGGCATCGCCGTCCCGAAGACGGCCGGCACGATGGACCAGGCGGTCCTCGCCGCGGTCAAGGCGCTGATGGCCGACGGCACCTACAACCAGATCCTGACCAAGTGGGGGATCCAGGCCGGCGCGATCTCCAACCCGGTGATCAACGGAGCCATCAGCTAACCGCGTAACGCCGTGACATCCGAGGGGACGACCGGTGCCGCCGAGGAACTGACGGCGGTACCGGTCCGGCATCCGGGTCGGTGGGTGAGCGCGCTCATCGTGCTCGTCCTGGTTGCCATGGTGATCGACTCGTTCTTCACCAACCCGAAGTATCAGTGGCACGTCCAGTGGCAGTACTTCTTCACCCACGCGATCCTGCACGGGACGCTCATCACGCTCCAGCTCACCGTGTCGGCGATGGTCATCGGCGTCGTCGGGGGCATCCTGCTGGCGGTCATGCGGCTCTCGCCCAACCCGGTGCTGTCGACGACGTCATGGTTCTACATCTGGCTGTTCCGTGGTACGCCGGTGCTGGTCCAGATCGTGATCTGGTTCAACCTGTCCTACCTCGAACCTCGGCTGGCGATCGGGATCCCGTTCGGGCCGACGTTCGCCAGCGCCGACACCAACAGCCTCATCTCAGCGCTGACCGCAGGCATCCTCGCCCTCGGCCTGAACGAGGCCGCTTACATGGCGGAGATCGTCCGGGCGGGCATCCTCTCGGTGGACGAGGGCCAGAGCGAGGCGGCGGCCGCGCTGGGCATGGGGCGCACCCTCGTGATGCGGCGAATCGTGCTGCCGCAGGCGATGCGGGTGATCATCCCGCCGACCGGCAACGAGACGATCTCGATGCTCAAGACCTCGTCGCTGGTCGCGTTCATCGCCGTTCCTGAACTTTTCCAGCAGGGCCAGAACATCATCAACCGCACCTACATCACGATCCCGATCCTGATCATGGTGAGCATCTGGTATCTCGCGATGACCTCGGTGCTGACCGTGGGCCAGTTCTATATCGAACGCCACTTCTCACGCGGAACGTCGCGCGCGTTGCCGACGAAGACGATGCCTGAGCGGATCTGG
Source organism: Mycobacteriales bacterium (assembly GCA_035501255.1). GTDB lineage: Bacteria > Actinomycetota > Actinomycetes > JAFAQI01 > JAFAQI01 > JAFAZI01. The sequence continues at coordinate 42,423 of DATJWM010000128.1, forward strand.
GCGGCGCTCTGGCCGCGCCACTCGCGGGTCGAGGACGAGGCAGACCCGCCCGCGGGGACGGTGAGCCCGTGAGCGGCGAAGCGATGGTGCGCGCGGTCGGGGTACGGAAACGCTTCGGTCTGCACGAGGTGCTCAGGGGCATCGACCTCGAAGTCGGCCGCGGTGAGGTCATGTGCGTCATCGGCCCGTCCGGCTCGGGCAAGTCGACGCTCCTGCGTTGCATCAACCATCTGGAGAAGATCCAGGCCGGCTGGCTCGAGGTCGATGGCGAGCTGGTCGGTTACGAACAACGCGGCGACAAGCTCTACGAGCTCAACGAGAAGCAGGTCGCGCGCAAACGTACCGAGATCGGCATGGTGTTCCAGCACTTCAACCTGTTCCCACACATGACCGCACTCGCAAACATCATCGAGGCACCAACCCGGGTCAAGCGGGTCTCGAAGGACGAGGCAGTGACAACCGCGCGTGAGCTCCTGGCCCGGGTGGGGCTCGAGGGTCGCGAGGACGCCTACCCGCGCCAGCTCTCCGGCGGCCAGCAGCAGCGGGTCGCGATCGCCCGTGCGCTGGCGATGCAACCGAAACTCATGCTCTTCGACGAGCCGACCAGCGCGCTCGACCCCGAGCTCGTCGGCGACGTGCTGGACGTGATGCGCGACCTGGCGCAGTCCGGCATGACCATGTTCGTCGTGACCCACGAGATGGGCTTCGCCCGCGAGGTGGGCGACAAGCTCGTGTTCATGGACGACGGGGTCGTGGTCGAGGCCGGCGAGCCCAAGGACGTGATCGCCAACCCGCAGCACGCCCGGACCCGCGAGTTCCTCTCGAAGGTCCTCTAGCAGACGTTGGTGAACAACCGCGGGTGTGGCCACAGGCGGGCGAGCGCGACGCCGACGATCCGGTCGGCCGGCAGGTCACCGAGGTCCCGGCTGTCGGTGCTCGCATACGGGTTGTCGCCTTCGACCCGGATCGATCCGCCGGCCTCAACCGCAACGAGCCGCTTGATCGACAGCGGCCGGTCGGGCAGGCGCACGAGCACGATCCGTCCCACCGCAGGGGTACGACGCAGCCCGCCCAGCCGGACCAGGAGACGGTCGCCGTGGCGCAGGGTCGGCACCATCGAAGGCCCGTGCACGACGACGAGCCGAACTCGACCGACCAAGATCGCTCCCTGATGTGTAGCGAGGCCCTTCGGCGGAATAGTGTCCTAGGAAGCAATGATCGTTCGTTCAGGAGGACACCTCATGCTGTCAAGGACCCGCACGCCGCGCCTCGTTGTCTCCGCCCACTGCGACCTGCCCTGCGGTGTCTACGACCCCGCTCAGGCTCGGATCGAGGCCGAGTCGGTGAAGGCGATCATGGAGAAGTACCAGGGCAACGACGACCCGGCCTTCCGGGCGCGGGCGCTGCAGATCAAGGAGCAGCGTGCGGAACTCGTCAAGCACCACCTCTGGGTGTTGTGGACCGACTACTTCAAGCCGCCGCACTTCGAGAAGTACCCGAACCTCCACCAGCTGTTCAACGAGGCCACCAAGCAGGCCGGGGCGGCCGGCGCGAAGGGGTCGGTCGACCCGGCCGACGGCCAGAAGCTGCTCGACTCGATCGCCGAGATCGACACGATCTTCTGGGAGACCAAGAAGGCCTGAGCGTCACATGATCCGGGACGCCCGACCCGACGACGTACCGGTGATCCTCGCGCTCATCCGCGAGCTCGCAACCTACGAACGCGAACCCGACGCGGTCGTCGCAACCGAGGCTGACCTTCAGGCGGCACTGTTCGGTTCGGCACCGGTGGCGTACGCGCTGATCGCCGAGCGGGCGGGCAATCCTGTTGGTTTCGCTCTGTGGTTCCGCAACTTCTCGACCTGGCTGGGCACGCCCGGCATCTACCTCGAGGATCTGTTCGTCCGGCCCGAGGCGCGCGGGGACGGCCTGGGCAAGGCCCTGCTCATGCGCTTGTTCGAGATCGCTCGGGAACGCGGCTACGGCCGGGTCGAATGGTCCGTCCTCGACTGGAACGTGAGCGCCCAGGACTTCTACCGAAGCCAGGGTGCGGTCCCGATGCAGGAGTGGACCGTCTGGCGGGTCGCCGGTGTCAGCCTGGCAGGAGGTTGATCGCGCGGGCGACCACGAGCACCGCGAGTAGCAACGAGACCGCGGACTCCAGCAACATCAGCAGCTTCGACCAGTGCTTGATGGCGGACACGTCCGACGGGCCGAAGGAGGTCGCGGTCGCGAACGACACGTGCAGGTAGTCGATCAGCTCCGGATACCAGTCCGCCCGGACGAACTCCGGGGACGTCATCTCGGGAAACAGAAAGGCGGGCAGTCGGGTCGTGCGATTCGCCCGTTCTGCGGGACCGCCCTGATCGAGGTCCCAGTACCACAGGCCGAACGCGATGACGTTGATCGTCCAGATGGCGGCCCCGCTCCCCAACAGGCGGTCGGCCGTGCCGAGTCGGGCGTTGATGACGATCAGTCTCACCAGGTGGACTGCACTCTGGGCGTTCACGAGCGTGATGAACGCGATCAGGATGCTGTTGACCACACGCAGCCAAGGGTCGCGCTTGTCGATCCGGCCGGGGTCACCGACGACCAGCACGAGCAACAGCCCGACCACGACCGTCGGATAGATCCACGGCGCGCCGAGGGAACGGACGTTGTCGGGCAGCGTGGCGTGCAGCGCGCCCGCGGCGATCACGGCGATGGCCATCGCCCAGCGGGGTTCGCCGATGTGATGGCTCGTCGCCTCGACGACCCCGGCGCTACCCCCATCATCCACCTGGGCATCCTCGTTCGCCGCGGTTGTTCGCACAACCCAGCGCGCCGTCCCATCCGACCGGCGGGTTACTCCGTGGTCGGAGCCGGTCGCGGACCTGGGCTACGTTGGAAGGCACGAGCAAGCGAGGAGTACGCCGCGCCGGACGTAGCCGTCAAGGAGAGCCCGTGACCAGCACGTCGATCGCGAGCACCGTGCCCCCAGCTGGCCCCCGCGACGTCGTGGCGATCACCCTGCCGGCCGACAGCGCCTACCTGTCGGTGTTGCGGACCGCGACTGCCGGGCTCGCGGCGCGACTCGACTTCACCGTCGACGAGATCGAGGACCTGCGGATTGCCGTCGACGAGGCCTGCGCGATGTTGATGACCCAGGCGGTGGCGGACGCGGACATTCGATGCGAGTTCGAAATCGACGGCGAGGCGATCTCGGTCGACGTGGCCGTGCGGACCGTCGACGGCCAGCAACCGTCGCGCGACACGTTCGCCTGGACGGTGCTCTCCGCCCTCGCCGGCGAGGTGAGCAGCTCGACCGACCCTGAGGGCCGGGTGACGATCACCCTCCGCAAGACCGGGAGTGGTTCGAGGCGGTGAGCGCGAACGGCATCACCCCGCCGACGCTCCCCGACACCGATGTGGCCGTCGTCGAGCGCGATGAGCGTGCGCTGTCCCGGGCCCGCACCAAGACGCTGTTCGAGGAGCTGAGATCGCCTGACGGGGACGACACCAGCCGCCGGCGGGCGCGCGACGAGCTGGTCGAGCTTCACCTTCCGCTGGTGGAGTACCTCGCCCGACGGTTCCGCGACCGGGGAGAACCGCTCGACGACCTGATCCAGGTCGCGACGATCGGGCTGATCAAGGCGATCGACCGTTTCGATCCGCAGCGCGGGGTCGAGTTCTCGACCTACGCGACCCCGACCATCGTCGGCGAGGTCAAGCGGCACTTCCGGGACAAGGGCTGGGCGATCCGGGTGCCCCGCCGACTCCAGGAGCTCAAGCTGGCGCTGACGAGGGCCACCGGAGAACTGTCCCAGCGCAACGGCCGCGCCCCCACCGTCGGTGAGCTTGCGACCTACCTCGAGCTCACCGAGGACGAGGTGCTCGAAGGACTCGAGTCGGCGAACGCCTACTCCGCCATCTCTCTGGACGCGCCTGAGATCAGCGACACCGACGCCCCCGCCGTATCGCGGTCGCTCGGCACGGTGGACGATGCGCTCGAAGGGGTCGTCTACCGCGAGTCACTCAAGCCGCTGCTCGACTCCCTACCCGAGCGCGAGAAGACCATCCTCGTGCTGCGCTTTTTCGGCAACCAGACCCAGTCGCAGATCGCGGCTGAGCTCGGCATCTCGCAGATGCACGTGTCCCGACTACTGGCCCGAACTCTCGGGAAACTGCGCGAGAATCTGCTCGCCGAGGAATAGTGCGGTCGAAGGTTAGATCCCGCCAAGGGCGTCGCGGCTCGTGGGCCAGGACACGGCGACGATCGTCGCCGCGCCGACGAGGATCAGCGGGACCATCAGCACCGGCAGCGTATGGATCTGCCCGATTCCGATGACGATCGCGAAAAACGACACCA
>DATJWM010000129.1:0-8477 GCA_035501255.1 Mycobacteriales bacterium
ATTTCGGCTTCGTCGCGCACGGCAGTGGCGTCAGGCCGCGAGGCGCGCGGTGTCCCCCTCCAGCACTTCGCGGAGGATCTCCCGGATCTGCTCCCCGAAGCTCGCCTCGTTGAACTGAGCCGCGTGGCGTCGCAGCGTCGCAGGATCGAACGTCGATGAGCGCAAGCGGGCGATACCGTCGACGAGCGCGTCCGGCGTCGCCTCGTCCACGAACAGGCCGTTGACCCCGTCGATGGTGGTGTCGAGGTATCCGCCTGCGCGCAGGACCAACGTGGGCACGCCCATGCTGTTCGCTTCCGGTGGGGTGAGCCCGAAGTCCTCGCGAGCGACCGCCACCAGCGCGGCGGCGTTTGCATACAACCAGCGCAGTTCGGCGTCGCTGACCCGATCAACGGCGATGACGTTCGGGTGGGCGTCGATCCCCGCGGGCGCATCGCCCACGATCACGAGCCGCTCGTGCGGCATCGAACCAACTGCGTCGGCGACGACCCGGGTCGCCTTGTACCCGCGGTTGCGCCCGACTGTCAGAAGGTAACCGGGGGCGATCCCCTCGACCGGGATCTGCGGACCATCCGGATCGAAGGCGACGGGTGGCGCAACGACCTCGGCGTCAATCCCGTACGCGCCCGCGACCCGTTCACGGACGGTGTAGGAGTTGACGATGTAGCGGTCGGCTCGCTGCGCGGCCCAGTTGTCCCAACGGCGGAGGTGCGGGGTCAGCGCCTTCAGCGCCAGCCGGCTCGGCAGGGACAAGCCCTTGGTATAGTCCTCGGCCTGGTGGAGCCAGCGCGGCGGGTTGTGGCAATAGACGACCACGGGCACCTCGGCCTGCACGCCATGGGCCCATCCGCTGGAGCTTGCGAGCACAATGTCTGCGTCGCCGACATCGATCCGCTTCAGGGCGCGAGGGAGTAGCGGCATCGCGATGCGGTGATCGCCGCGCAGCATCGGAACATGGTTGAGCGGGCTCACGCGGACGTCGAGGTCCCGGAACTCCGGATAGGTCTCGTCGGGCTCATAGAGCGTGGTGTGGACCGTCGCCTCCGGGAACGCCCGGCTCATCGACAGCACCACCCGCTCGGCACCGCCGCGCTGGGTGAGGTAGTCGTGCACGATCGCGACTTTTGGCTGTGAACCGTCATGCAACGGGCGGAGGTCGGGAACGCGACTCAAGGTTGCGGCGGTCACGTGCTCGCTTTCTGATCGATTACGCTGTTATGTCGGCTTTATCGGGGTTGACTCTTTAGCCCTTTAGGCGAAAAATCTTCCGCTGATAAATCCCTCCATAGATCGAAAAAGTGGCCAGCGCCACCGAGCAGCCAAGCGGCCGTCTGCACCCGCCAAGTTTAGAGTTCGGCCACTGTCAGGCCCGGCATGAATCGCCGATAAGGCCCAAAAATGCCGCGCAGATGGCGGCATTACCGCATCAGCCCAAGGTGAGCCACATCGGCGTGCGAACCACCCCGTTCGCCCTGAGCCGGTGGGCATGCTGCCAGGACTTCACGGCGCCTTCGGTCGCCGGACCGTAACCACCATCCACCGTCAGCCCGTCACCGTGGCGGTTGAGCGCCTGCTGAAGCTGGCTCACCGACCACCCGGTTGCGCCGGGCTTGATCGGCAGGACGAGCCCACCCACCGGTCGAATCGCGACCGGCAGCAGGTCGGCGGTCGACAACGCAGCGGTGCCTACATCAGCGCCGGTGTGCGGCGCCTGCAGGATCCGACCGCCGCCGACGTACATGACCACGTGGTACACCGTGGACGGCATGGTGAGGTCGGCGGCGTAAAAGAGCAGGTCCCCTTGCCGCGCGTGGTCGAGGGGCACCGGCTGCCCGGCGCCGGCGTACTGCGCGGCGGCAACCCGAGGGATGGTCAACCCGGCGTGCTCGTACGCCGTCATCGTCAGCCCGGAGCAGTCGTAGCCCTTCGGGCCTGTGCCCCCCCACACGTACGGCTTGCCGATCTGCTTGCGTGCGAAGGCCATCGCCTGCAGTGCGATCTTGTTCGTCGTCGTTCCCGGCTTGTTCACCAACTTGGCCGCCAGCCGGGACACCTTCGCGCGGATCCTCGCCTGCGCCTTCGCGTCCGACGGACCGGGCGACGTCGTTGTTCCTACCGGCTCCTTCACCGAGGCGGCGGTCGAGCACGCGGGCGTGCCAAAACGCTTCAAAGCCCTCCACGTCTTGACATTTGTGGCCCCGGTCACGGAGAGCTTCGCGTCGCGCTGAGCCTTCTTCACCGCCGACGCGGTCGCCGACCCGAACGATCCGTCGACCCGCAGCGAGACCGCGCGCTGGAGAACCGCGACCGCGAGGCCGCTGGCGCCGCGGGTGAGGATCGCGCACGTCGGTGTGACACCGGTGCCGCTCACCGTCTGCCCGCATGCCTTCTCGGCGGTCGCGGTCGGCAGAGTCGCCCAGGTCGGGTTGTCGACCACCCCCGTGACCGGTATCCCAGCCGCCTTTTGCCACTTCTTCAGAGCGTGCTGCGTGTTGGGGCCAAAGTCACCGTCGGCCGGCGTGTCGATGACAGCTTGAATCGTCGCGACGGCCGGTCCTACCGAACCCTGGGACAACGTCGCGCAGGTCAGCGTCGGCGCCTTCGAGGCCTGCGCGGAGGCGGGCGAGGTCGTGAGCACACCGAAGGCCACAAGGCCCGCAAGCACCCAGCTCACCCAATGAGCCCACCCTGGGCGCATCCGCACGACCGACCTCCGCACCGGTTCTCGTCACCGTCGCCTACTTCCGGTGTTTCGGCACATACCCCCGGGCTCCTTGACCCAAAAGGGGGATTCTGATTGCTCCTGCTGCGCGCAGGTAAACTTCTGCCACACTGGTCCCCGATCTCTCTCGGATGGACAGGCGGCTGTGGAACTCATCGACTACGTGCATGTGCTGCGCCGCCGATGGGTCCTCATGTTCGTGGTCCTTGCCGCGTGCGTCGGTGGGGCGTATGCAGCGACCGCAGTGCAGTCGAAGGTCTACCAGGCCGACGCACAGCTGATCACCACGGGCGCAACCAAGGGAGTCGTCGGCAACGAAACCGCCGAGCAACAGATCGCCGCGGGACGAGCAACCGCGATCGCCCAGATCGCCGGCACCGCCCCCGCGGTGCAAGCCGCGACCGCCGCGGCGGGAACGCTCCCGGCAGGTGCAAGCCTGTCGGTGTCCGGGACCGCGGACGGCACCGATCCGTTCGTCACCATCTCGGTCAAGAGCAGCAGCCCCGAGGAGGCTCAGGCCGTTGCAAACGCCTACGCCGGCGTGATGCCCGATGTCTTGCGCAGCCTCGGCCAGGCTCCAGGGATCACCGACGGTGCCGTTCGCCAGCTCGGCACCGCGGGTCTGCCGACGACACCGGAGTCCCCCAGGCCGCGAATCAACCTCCTGGTCGGGCTCGCGGTCGGCATCGTCCTGGCGCTGATCGCCGCGTTCGTCCGCGAAGCACTCGACCGACGGCTGCGGGACTCCGACGACCTCGAACGGATCGCAAAGGTCCCGGTGCTCGGCGTCGTACCGATCGAGCTGGCCAAAGAGAAGGTGCCGGTCGCCTCCGACCCGCACTCGGCCCGGGCTGAGGCCTATCGCAAGGTGCGGACAAACCTGACCTTCACCACGTCATCCGGCAGCCCTCAGTCGATCCTGATCACCAGTGCCGTTGCCGGGGAAGGCAAGACGACGCTGGCCGTGAACCTCGCGTACGCCTACGCGAGAGCCGGCCAGCGGGTCGCGCTGGTCGACGCCGACATGCGCCGGCCAATGGTCGGTGAATTCCTCGGGCTGGGCTCCACGATCGGTCTGGCGAACGTGCTTGCCGGCGAGTTGAGCGTGCGCGACGCGATCCAGGAACTGGAGGGCGGCCGGATCCACGTGCTCGCCAGCGGAACGGCTCCCGCAAACCCGAGCGAGCTCCTCGGGTCCACTCAGATGCGCGACGCCATGCTCCCGCTCATCGACAACCACGACGTCGTGATCATCGACGCACCGCCGGTGCTTCCGGTCGCGGACGCTCTCGTACTGGCGGTCAGGGTCGAGGCTGTGGTTCTCGTCGCGCGGATCGGGCAGACCACGCGCCAGCACCTGCTCGCTGCGCGCGACGCCGTGCGAAAAGTGCAAGGCAACCTCGTCGGTATCGTTCCGAACACCGCGCTGAAGGGAGAGGGAAGCTCCTACGGCTACACCTACGGCGAGCGCACTGGACGTGGCGCCAAGGGGACGAGGCGGCGAAAGAAGGCCCGCAAGCGCGAGGCAGCGGCGCGCGCCGCCGCGGCGAGCATCGGACCGGCCTCGACGAACGCCTTCGACCTGGCTCCGGCCGATTCGACGGCCCAGGACGGCCAACCTCCTGCAGGACCGGCCGACGTCGTTCCGCCAGCGCCAGCGGCTGGGGGAGCGGACATCGCGCCTCATCCGACGAACGGCGTCGCCCATGAGGTGAACGGCGCATCGATGTTGCTCGGCGCACGCGATCACGACGCTCAGCCTTTGTGAACGCTCAGGCTCGAGCGCAGGTCTCGATCCGGCCGATCGTGGCCGGGCTGCCATTCGCGGCAGTGGCTGCCGGAGTCGGGTTCCTCTCCGCGCTGAAGATGCGAGCAGGGCTCGCGGTCGCTGCGCTCACCGCGGCCGGGATCCTGATGCTCTACCCGTGGTGGGCCCTCGTCCTCGCAACCGCACTGACCCCGTTCCAGACCGACCTGACGGGTTCGTCGATCGGCGGGCTCAACGTCGGGCTGCCCGATCTGCTGGTCGCACTCACCGTGGCCGGGCTTGTGCCGCTGGTGCTCCTTCAGGAGTCGTGGCGGTCCCGGCTCGCGGATGCCCGACCCGCGTTGTGGTGGACACTGCCGTTCCTGCTCTGGCTGACCATCGTCGTCATCGACCATCCGTCGGCGACGAGCGCCGCGAACGCAGTCCAGTACGCCGAGTTGACGGCACTCACGATCGCCCTGGGGGCGGCCGTATTCGACAACCGCCTCGCGCGATTCGCCATCTGCGGATTTATCGGGGTCGCGTCGCTCGTAGCGGTGCTCTGGATCGCGGACATCGGTCGCAACCACCTCGGCGACAAGAACCCGGTCGGCCAGTTCATGGTGGACGCCGCGCTGTTGAGCCTCGTGGTGATCAAGCGCGCGCGCTACCGCTACCCGATCGTCCTACTCCTCGTTGTCGGCATCCTCTACACCGAGTCTCGCGGCGCGGTCCTCGGCGCCACCATTGGCGTGGTCGTGCTGCTGGCGTTCCGCGGTCTGGGGACCTGGCGGCGAACGGTCGGCGTACTTGTGCCGATCGCGATCATCGTGATCGTGGGTTACAACGTGGTGCCGCACTCGTTGCGAGAACGGGTTCAGTCAACGTTTTCCGCAGTCGGCCTCGGGCCACAGACACCGGAGGCTCAGCAGAATCCCAATAGCGATACTCCCAGCGGCGACCTCACGCCCTCCCAGTACACGGTGCAGTTGCGGACGATCTACCGGCGCGAGGGGATCGCGTACGTCAGGCAACATCCTTGGTTCGGTGTGGGTCTCGGAAGCTACCTCACCGGCAACCAAGCAGACGGCACGCTCACGAACCAGCCGCATGAGGTCCTCATCCTTGAGGCTGGCGAAGGAGGTGTTCCAGAGATGGTGCTCTTCCTCGTCATGTTGGCGGGGACAGCGGCGGTGGTGATCCGCCGAGCCAACCGGTCTCCGTGGGCCGGCGCTGCGCTCGCCGTGCAGGCAGCCATCGTCACCCACGGCCTCGTCGACGTCTACTGGGTCAGAGGCACACCGTTCATCGGATGGTTGCTCGTCGGCATGGCACTCAACCGTCGACTTGACAGGCCAGACGATGGCGCGGGCGAGCCGACATCGACCGACATGCGTCAGCCGCGACCCGCAACTGCATACGTACTCACATAGCCGAATGGGTCACGCAATCTCGATCCTCATCGTTGCGTACAACGGTGTTGAAGACCTGGCCGCCTGCCTCGCCCCCATTGCCAAAGACTTCCCCGTCGTGGTGATTGACAACTCCTCCAACCCGCAAGTGCGTCGGGCGGTTGAAGAGCACGGCGCGCAGTACGTCGACTCAGGAGCAAACATTGGATTCGCCGCCGGAGTTAATCTTGGTGCGCAGCACATCGATCCGAGCCACGACATCCTTCTGCTGAATCCGGACGCCGTCATCGAACCCGCAATCGTCAGCATCTTGCATGGCGCACTGCGTAGCGACGCCGGGCTCGCAGCGGTGACCGGGCGTCTGACGAGCGCGGACGGCACTGAGGAGCGAGTCGGTTGGCCCTTCCCGACGCCCGGAAGGATGTGGCTCGAGGCGCTCGGCCTCGCCCGATTCGCACCGGCACCGACAGAGTTCGTGATCGGCGCCACGTTGCTGCTCCGACGCGAGGCGCTCGATGACGTCGGGGCGCTCGACGAGCGCTTCTTCCTCTACGCCGAGGAAACCGACTGGCAGCGACGCGCCTCCCAGCGCGGGTGGGCGTTTCGTGTCGTTACCAACGCGGTTGCCCGACACCGCGGCGCCGGCACGAGCGCCGATCAAGACCAGCGAGAGCGGCTCTTTCACGCCGGGACCGAGACCTACATTCGGAAATGGTTCGGCGCGGGCGGCTGGGCAAACTACCGCATCGCTGCGCTCTCGGGAGCGGCGATCCGAAGCATTCTGGGCACTGATCCCGGCCGTCGTCAGGCCAGACGCCGGTTTCGTTTGTATTTGCGCGGCCCTCGCCGAGCAGCGGCCCTCCCCTGATGCGCATCGCCCACGTGGTCGTGACGGACGCTTTCGCGGGCACCGAACGCTACGTCGCCGACGTGGCGCGGGAAACGGCTCGACGAGGCCACGGAGTCGTGGTCTTCGGCGGTGCTGCCTCGTCCATGCCGAGTGCTGTCGGACTGAATGTCCAGTGGAGACCAGCGCGAACTCCGACTCAGGCTGTGCGCCAGCTCGCCGGAGCGGGGGGGTTCGACGTGCTTCACGTCCACCTCACCCACGCGGAGACTGCCGCGGTCATCACGCGACCACTACATGGCAGCGTTATCGTCGCGACTCGGCATATCGCCGCCAAACGTGGCTCAAGCCCGGCCGGCCGAATAATTGCACCGCTCATCAGGCGAGGGCTCTCCGATGAGATCGCGATCAGCGCGTTCGTAGCAAGGACAGTCGGTCTCAGCTCTGACCACGTGCTCCGCAACGGGGTTCCCAACCGCGCGGCGTTATGGAATCCAAGCTCGCGGACGGTTGTGATGGCTCAACGGCTCGAACCCGAGAAGGACACCCTCACCGGGCTCAGGGCGTGGGAGGCCAGTCGATTGGCCGACGACGGATGGGCATTGCTTGTAGCCGGCGACGGACAACAGCGGGACGAGTTGGAGCGCTTTGCAATCGACCGCGAGGTTGGTCGCGTGGAGTTCTTGGGTCACGTTACCGACATGGATTCGCTGTGGAGACGCGCCGGCATCCTCCTCGCCACGGCATCGGCCGAGCCCCTCGGACTGACCGTTCTGGAGGCGATGGCTGCGGGGGTCCCGACTGTTGCGTCGCAAGCAGGCGGACATCTCGAAACGATCGGAGCCGTCACCGACGACCCTGGGTTCGCCCCGGGCGACGTCTCCGGCGCCGCACAACAGCTCGTCACCCTCTCGCGCAGCGCGTTGCTACGCCAAAGACTGAGCGACGCGGAGCGAGAACTGCAGCAGCGTAAGTTCGCCCTGGGGGAACACGTTGACGAGTTGTTGATTCGGTACGCGTCTGTTGAATACAGGCACGGATGACGATCCAACGGCCGGCGCTCTTCCCCAGCGCGTTCGCGCCCCATATCGGTGGTGTCGAGGAACTCACACGCCAACTCGCGATCGAGCAGAGGGCAAAAGGCCTGGATCCGATCATCGCCACGATGCGATGGCCGAAGTCGCTCGCGGTCCACGAGATCATCGACGGAATCCCCGTTCGTCGATACGTCTTTCGCGTGCCTGAGCCAAGCCCTAGGTTTCTCGGCGGATGGCTCGCCTACGGTCGACAAACGAGACGTAGTCTGATCCGCGATCTCGAAGCGCACGGCGTGGATATGATCCATGTTCAGTGCGTGAGCGGAAATGCGCGCTATGCACTGGCGGCCGCTCGCGAATTAGGGGTTCCGCTCGTGGTTTCCATGCAAGGTGAACTGACCATGGATGCGACCGGGATCTATCAGCGCAGCGCGCAGCAACTGCGAGCCTGGCGGGCACTCCTCGACAGCGCGGACGCAGTCACCGGCTGCAGCCAGTCGGTGCTCGACGACGCCCGCGTCGCCTACGACGGCGGATGGCAGGAGCGAGCGAGCGTGGTCCCGAACGGCGTCCGAGTTGCTGACTTTGAGGTCGCCTCAGCCTTCGAGCATCCACGCCCGTACATTCTTGGAATCGGCCGAATGGTGCGCCAGAAGGGCTTCGACCTTCTTCTCCGTGCGTTCGCGCGGGTCAAAGTCGCCCTCGACATTGA